>JAFGHU010000053.1 GCA_016929955.1 Bacteroidales bacterium
CTGATATTCATAATAATGATTATGAGTGCAGTTCCCACATAAAGCGCAGCCATAAATGGAACTATTTTATCGGTTACTCTGGCAATACTTTTTATACCGCCAATAATTACTAAACCAACTAAAATAGCTAATAATACACCAAAAGCCCAGCCATAATCACCAATTGCGGGATAAATTGTTTTGAATTGAGAAAAAGCCTGATTGGCTTGAAACATATTTCCTCCGCCAAAAGAACCTCCAATGGCTAAAACGGCAAATACAACGGCCAAGATTGCACCGAGCCATTTCATTCCACGGTTTTTCAATCCCATATATAAATAATACATAGGCCCGCCCGAAACTTGTCCGAAAATATCAATTTTGCGGTATTTTACACCCAAGGTACATTCTACAAATTTAGTTGACATACCAAGTAATCCGGCCAGTATCATCCAAAACGTAGCTCCCGGACCACCAACCACAATGGCAATGGCAACACTTGCAATATTTCCTAAACCAACCGTTGCCGACAAAGCTGTTGTAAGTGCCTGAAAATGGGAAACCTCTCCGGCGTCGTCGGGATTATCATACTTTCCTCTCACCACATCGAGTGAATGCTTAAACCCACGAATATTGATAAACCCCATATAAAAAGTAAAAAACAGGGCTCCTAAAACAAGCCAGGCCACAATCATTGGAATTTGACTTTTTATAGGATTTCCGGCAGCATCCAATACTGGATCCCCATTTTCGTCATAAATAACAGGATCGTGCAAACCAAGCGCTTCAAAAGGATCGAAAAACAAAACCCTTGCCATTTTGGCCACAATGGGCTCGAAAAACGCATTGATTTTCTCGCTTGTTGTTTGCTCAACAACTTGCTTATTGGGATTATCAGTTTCTGCATTTTCCTGACCTATCAATGGCGAAAAGCTAGAAACAAAGATCAGGAATAAAACGAGTAGGCTAAATTTTTTAATCATTTAGTGTGGTTTTATGGTTTTTGTTGTGCACAAAATACCGGAATTTGTGCGGTATTAAACAGCATTTTTTCTTCTGGCGAACCCACAACAAATGAAGGCTCAAACTCATCGTTATCTACTTTAATCATAATCAATTGGGCGCTGTTTGAAATTGCAAACTCCATAATCTGCTTAGGGAAATTCGCTTCATATTTGGCAATATCTTCGGTATATTTAATGCCATGCGCTTTAAACGTTTCGCATATATTTCCCAAAACTTTTTCCATTTTTTCTTTCACTTTTTGACGCGGTTCGTTATAAACAAAGAGCTTTACGGTTGCATCGAAGCTTTTTGCTATAAAAATGGTCCAGTCGAGTTTTACATGATAATGCGTAGATGTATTTACCGGAAATACAATATTTTGATATCCTTTTTCGAAACCTCTTTTCTGCACAACCAAAACAGGAATATCAACGGCTGAAATTAATTTCATCGCATGGCTTCCGGTAATGATTTGCATCCCTTTTTTTCCGTGTGTGCCAAATGTTAATAAATCAATGCCAAGCTCTTTAACCATCAAGGGAATCTGCTCGGATATTTTTCCTTCTAACACCCTGATATCGACAGGAATATCAAATTCTTTTATCAGTCTTTTTTGATAGTCTTTAAGATAATCTAAAACCGTTTCTTTGCTCTGCTTGGTTTTTTGCAAATACGCTTTTGTATCTTTATTAATGACATGCGTTAATACAAGATTTGCATTTATTTGCTTAGCAATTCCTGCCGCATGCATCATCGCGTTTTCGCAAACCATAGAAAAATCAGTAGGTACTAAAATAGATTTTCTCATAGGAAATTATTTACGTAGTGATTTAAGTTGTTCGGGAGTTCCTAAAACAAACAGTTTCGATCCGATTTCGATTTTTACATCAGGCGTAGGATTAATAATAAACTCGCCATTAGACGTTTTAAAACCCACAATATTTGCTCCTGATTTTTTTCGTATCCCAATTTCCAGGATGGTTTTATTATGGTATTCGTCGGGTAATTCCATATAATCGATTTCTTCCAGATTGGTCAAGGATTCGCCACTGTAAGTTAAATGATCGAGGAATTCCACTAAATTTTTACTTGTAACAAGTTTGGCCATACGAGCTCCCCCCACTTTTTCGGGAAGAATAACATGATTTACTCCCGCCATATGCAGTTTTTTTTCTGCACTCTCGTCGGTACCTCTACTAATAACCGTTATTTTAGTGTTGAGTGCTTTGGCCGAAAGTGATACATAAAGATTATCGGCATCTAAAGGCAAAGCCGAAATTAAAGCGCTTGCATTTTCGATGCCGGCTTTTTTTAATACATCGTCATTTGTGGCGTCGCCTTCCAAAAAAACCACTTTGTTATTTGTACACGAATCAATAACTTCTGCTCTTTGATCAATTACCAAAAAAGGCCTATTATAAGCCAATAATTCCTCCGTAACTTGCTTTCCTATACGGCCATATCCACAAACAATAGTATGATCTTTCATTTTTTTATTTCTTTTAAATGTTCTGCCCCGAATTATCTTTGCTACATTTCCTTCTACAAAATAGGTCGTTATTATTGAAATGGAGTAAGCATATACGCCCAAGCTTAATACAATCAGAAAAATAGTAAATATTTTTCCGCTATCGCTTAACTCATGCAAAAGGCTATATCCAACCGTTGAAAATGTAATAACGGTCATAAATGCGGAATTTACAAAAGTATCTCCTTCAATATACATAAAGCCTACAACGCCAATTATCATTACAAGAATCAGCGAAACGGCAGCATAAAGCAAACGACTTATGTTGGTATGGTTATGCACAAAGTAAGATTTATCAGTATTTAACTGCAATAATAAAGAAATGCAGGGATTTAACCAAAACTATATAAGTGTCAATTATTTCAATAAATAATTTCCTACAGGGCAATTCAAACATTTTTTTGTATCACAATAAAAGCGTTTCAACTGTAATAAGGCTTGTGTTTGAAACGCCGATTGGATAAAAAGCCCTTCACTTCTATAATTTTCGCATATTTTATTCTTTTCCGCAGGAATTAAATGCATAAAATTCAAAGCTCTATCCATTAAATCGGGTTTATTCCGGTGCTTTCCATAGAGAAAAATAAACGGCAATATCACATTGATTAAAAGCAAATTTATTCTGGCATCACTTAAAATTTTCAACTGCTTACGCGATGGTTTATCCCAGATATAATGCGTATTCCAGTAGCTGGAAGCTGCAACTTTATAAAGTGTTTTAAGGTCTTTCAGGTGGACTTGCTCTAAATTTTTAGAAAATAAATTTTGATGCTTATACAAAAGCGCTGCAAATTGAGCAATCCGAAGATTTGGAAAATTGGATGGTCTCAAACGCAGATATTTCCACAAAAATCCTTGTAAAGGAATGAGCTGATATTTTTTTTCCAGATAATCGTATTCTTTTTTCAATTTAATTGGATATTCATCGGAAAAAGGATGCTTTTCCAATAATCCAGACTGTCCGATAAGTAGTGCTTCCATCTGAAAAAGACTCTTTTGTTGTCGCAGCACTTTTTTAAGCGGAAGCGATTCTGCTAAAGCTCTAAAAATTTCCTCATTGATTTTTAAACCAAATCCACCGGCTAAAACCTGATAAAATGTTTCTTCCCAATCGTTTTTGTTTTGCTCTAAACGTTTTAGAATTTCGCTGGTTTTATTTTCCAGACGCTCGATGCTCATTCTTGAATAAAGCGCATGAATAGTCATTTCCGGAATCGCATTTAATTGTCCGCTGCAGGGAATCCATTTTTTCGACTTTAAGAATCCTTCGTACTTTTTAAATAA
>JAFGHU010000054.1 GCA_016929955.1 Bacteroidales bacterium
AAAGAAATGAACTTCATTATCTTTTAAAAATAGTTCAGGAACTTCAGGAGCACGTGTTGTTTTCAAGAAAAATGAATCTGCATGGATAATAAAATTGGCGCTATCTCCATTACTAAATAAGGAAAGAGCTTCCCAAACATCGCCATCAAATTCTTTTTCGCGGAAAGGCATTTTTACAATATGATCTGGTAAAAACTCACTTTTGAATAAAAGAGAATCTGCCGTACCATAATTCATTTCCATCACATAAAACTGACCACTATCGGCTTTCATATCCTTTAAAGAATCAACCTGGCTAACTACTTGATAATAAATACCACTTTTTGTTTTTTCAAAGCCAGGATGAGGATTGTTACAACCCACAAAAAAAGTGACAAGAAGGAGGAAGAATCCACTTGTTTTTAAAAATTTCCAGTTCATTTTGTTTGTTTTTATATTTTATTTTACATCAATTAATTCAACTTCAAATACTAAGGGTGTATAGGGCGGAATTTGTCCACGACCCGTTCCATACCCCAAATCGGAAGGAATAAGCAACAAGGCCTTCCCTCCTTTTCGCATTTTTGCAATTCCTTCGTCCCAACCCGTAATTACTTGTCCTCTGCCTAATTCAAAATCAATGGGCCGATTGCGCTCATAGGATGAGTCGAAAATAGTACCATCCAAAAATTTCCCATAATAATGAACAGTAACATGATCTCCAATTTTTGCCTGAGGGCCATTTCCTTTGCGAATAGGAACAAAATAAAGTCCGCTGGGTTCAGGATTTACTGCAATATTGTTTTCCAGAATATAAGCATTTATATCTTCTTCTTCTTTTTTAAGACCAGCTTGCCTGTTGCGTTCTTTTTCTAATTCTATATCTTTTATGGATTGCACATTTTGCATTCGAATATCAAAAATTATCCGACTGTCTTCATCAATAAAATCAGGCAATCTTGTCATACGGGCATTTTTCAATAAAAAGGAGTCGGCTCGAATAACAAAAGTTGCACTATCGCCTTTACGCATCATAGCCAAAGCTTGATTAATATCTCCGGCAAATACCGGTTTTACTAATTCTAAAGGAATTGTTTTCCCGGTTCCATCGAAAAGTAAAGAGTCTTCATTTGTTTTATACTTCATCTCAATGGTAATAAAATCGCCGACTTCAGCTTTTCGGTTCTCTGTTTTTTCGTGAAATTTATAGAGTAATCCGGAAGCATCCTTTTTAAAGCCGGGATAATCACCTAAAAAGCTACAAGAAGATACTACAGCAACTCCAAAAGCCATAATGATGAGAAGTATTTGCCATCTTTTCCAGTCAATTATTTTCATCTTATTCAAATACAATTAATTAGGTTTATATATTCTATTCTTTTCAAGAATCAATAGTCTTAAGTCTGTAAAACAAAAGCAAGATGCGAAGGTAAAATAAATTGGGATTTATATTCTCCTTTTATTAAAAAATACTGATTCTGTATTTCTTTGGCTATCGCATCAAGCCAAGGATTTCTATAGCTGTACAGCATGAATTTCATTCTTATATTGAGCTAAAACACTTTTTAATTTTTCAATTGTTTCATTCATAGAAAGGTAACTGTTTCCTCCGGCAGCATTTCTATGTCCCCCACCTTCAAAATAGTCCTTTGCAATAGTATTCACTTCAAAATCTCCTTTAGACCGAAAAGAGAGTCGAATTTTTCCTTCTTTCTCGGTCATAAGAACAGCTACAACAATATCTTCAATACCCAAAGCATAATTAACGAGGCCTTCAGTATCTCCATTTTGGTGCTTAAACCGTTCCAGTTCATCCTTGGTTAAAGCAATATAAGCATAACGTAAATCGTTATTAACCACTAACTTATCGCTTATTGCATAGCCTGTCAATCGTAGCCTGCTTTCTGTAAAAGCACTATATATTCTCTGATTAATTGCCTGAATATCGATACCCGTATTGTATAAGAAAGCGGCCATTTTATAGGGCTTATCGCTATTTAGCGAAAAACTAAAAGAACCGGTATCGGTGAGCAGGCCTACATACAATCCGGAAGCCACATCCATATTTATCCTGGCCAATTGATTGCTGTTTTCAATAAATCCGAAAACCAATTCAGCAGTAGAACTGGCCGATGTAATTGATATTTTCGCATCAAAAACGTCGTCAGGATGAGGATGATGATCAATTAAAAATTTGATCGCTTTTACTTCGCTTAGCAAGTTTGATAAACCCTCTCCTGTTCTATGAAAAGCATTATAATCAACAGCGAAAATAATATCCGCCGCATTTATCTCCGCTTTTACTTTTTCCGGATTGGTATCAAAAACGAGCACTTTATCATAATCGGGCAACCACTGCAAAAAACGCGGAGCTTCGTTTGGACTAATAATTACGACTTGATGACCAAATTGGCTTAAGTAATGATAGAATCCTATACACGATCCAATAGTATCCCCGTCAGGATTAGCATGGGCTGATAAAACGATTTTCTTTGGTTTTAAAAGTGCAGCTTCAATATATTTATATTCGTTGTATTCCAAGTGATTAAGTATACTTTTAATTAGAAAATATGAAAAACAAAAGTAAACTTTTTGAAACAATAAGTAAGCCCTAATGCAGGATATTGCTTACTTTTACGGCATTAATTAACAAAATTTAAGACAATGAGTGCAAACATTACTTTAACAATGATCAAACCTACTGCTTTTAAAAACAATTGCACCGGTAAAATATTATACAAAATTACTGAAGCCGGATTTCGTGTTGTTGCCATGAAAGTAACCAAATTATCGAAAGAAGAAGCGATGAAATTTTACGAAGTTCACGCCGGCCGTCCCTTTTACGGTGAGTTGGTAGATTTTATGTCGTCAGGACCGATAGTTGCTGCCATTCTTGAAAAAGAAAATGCAGTAGAAGCTTATCGCGAATTAATCGGCGCTACAAATCCTGCAGAAGCTGCAGAAGGTACTATTCGTAAAGAATGTGGAACCAATATTGGTGAAAATGCTGTTCATGGATCAGATAGCGACGAAAATGCAGCTATAGAAGCTTCTTTTTTCTTTTCCCAAACCGAACGATTCTAAAGTTTTAAAAAGGATAATTAACGACCATTTAAATTGAGGTTTTCCTTCTTTTAAGTGGTCGTTTTATTTTTGCGGATGATAAGTCTTAAAACTTCCATTCTTATATAAAATCATAATTTGCTCAATTTCATTCGAATATAAAGGTTCTGTAACGCTTTCTTGTGGCGCATTTGCTTGATCTTTAGTTTCAAATGAAACCGACTTGTTTATTTCATCTACAGGGGACAGAGCTTCTCCCATTTCATTCTCGTTCACTTCCTCTTTTACTTCCTCATTTCGCGTGTTTTTTTTCTCGTCTGGCGCAAGTATTTCCAATTGAGCATTTATTTTAGGTTTTTCGATGCCCTTATACATTTCGCCTTTGCCATTGATTAACCATTCCACCGAAACCTCTGGAAAGTTTTCCAGAATTTTTAATACAAAATCCAGACTTGGTTTATTTCTACCCGATAATAGATGCGAAATATTCGATCGCTGTACTCCCAATATATCGGCAAATTGCGACGCCGATAAATTTTTAACTGAAATCAGACTTTTAATCCGTTTTATCATCATTTATAATTGTAAACTTGAATAGATTATTCACAAAAGTAAACAAAAAAATGATACAAAATCAAAAGCTCACTAGGTTTACATTTGTAAATTATATGAAAAATGATATTAATCTAAAGTTATTATTGAGATTAACAGTATATAGTACTTATATATAATAGATTATTAGATTTTTTATAATACTAATAAATTCATTGCGATTGCCGAATTTTTATTAAATTATTACTTTAAATATATAGCATATTAATCTAGTTATCTGCTTTTTATAGCGTTGTATATGAATTTTTTGGAAATTTAGTTACAATGTTAACAAATTAAACAAAATAGCAGGCTATTTTAGTCGAAATACGCTAGTTTACATTTGTAACATTGAGCCTATTTACATTTTTAAATAACAGGATGATATTTAATTTTTGGATGATGTAATTCTTAGTCCTCAACCTTGCTCCTATTTACACGAAAAAGAAATATTTTATACAAATGGAAAAATAGGAGAATAGATGGTAAACTGTTTCTCAAAAAAAAAGATAAAAAAAGGGCGATCAAAAACTGACCGCCCTCCAACTCTATTAGAATTGAATTTGTTAATTTAAAACAATTCGTGTACCACAATCGGGCAAACCTAAATCGGCAGCTTGAGTAATAATACATCTTTTTCCGCCATTCTCAATAAATTCGATAGCGGCACGCACTTTTGGAGCCATACTACCTTCTGTAAAATGGCCTTCTTTTAAATACTGTTTTGCCTCTTCTACTGTAATTCTATCCAAAGCTTTTTGTTTAGGGGTATTAAAATGGATATATACTTTCGAAACATCGGTTAAGATATAAAACTCATCTGCACGAATCTGAGAAGCCAACATGGAGCTTGCCAAATCTTTATCAATAACGGCATCTATTCCTTCTAAGCGTTTACCATCGACATACTGAACCGGAATTCCGCCTCCACCAACAGTAACAACGATTTGGCCGTCGCGTGCAATTTTTTCTATTGTTTTTCTATTGTTTATTCGAACCGGTCTTGGCGATGCAACAACTTTTCTGAAGCCCCTACCACGTGGATCTTCTGCAAAAACATCTCCTTTATTCTTACTCAATATATCGGCTTCTTCTTTCGAATAATAAGGCCCTATTGGTTTTGTAGGATTTTTAAAGGCTTTATCATTTTTATCAACCAGCACCTGTGTAATAATGGTAATAATATCGCGTTCCATATCTGCTTTATACAGCACATTACGCAATTGTTGCTCAATCATATAACCTATTGAGCCTTGAGTTTCAGCTACACAAACATCAATTGGCATTTTTGGAATTCCAAATGTTTTTTCTCCCGCTTCGTGTTGAAGCAAAACATTACCCACTTGAGGACCATTGCCATGACCAATTACAATATCATAACCGGCTTTAATTAAGTCAACTAAATGTGTACAAGTTTCATAAACATTTGCCTCCTGCTCACTAATCGTTCCTTTTTGATCACTTTTTAATAATGCATTTCCACCAAATGCGACAACAGCTAATTTATTCATTTAATTATTTTTTTATTTTGGAATCTGCGAAGTTAGAAAAATTCGTTTGTCTTAGAGGTACTTTTTACTGAATTTTACTGAATTACTATAGAATGTGGCACTTAATTGTTAAGCATTATCGTTTCAGCAATTCAATAATTTATAATAACTTAGCAAAAACACGGAAATTTATGCTCAAATTTATTAGAAGCAAACTATTCTGGGCTTTTATTTTTACGCCGGCGCTAAGTCTATATTTACTATTTTTTTCGAGATTAGCACCTGAAAATCCGTTAGTTAGTAAAACATTAGGGATAGCTATTCTAATGGCTGTATGGTGGGTTACAGAAGTAATTCCGCTGGCTATAACGGCTTTAATCCCAATAGCAGCTTTTCCTATTTTAGGCATTATGAATGGAAAAGATGTTTCGTCTACCTACATCAATCATATTATTTTTCTTTTTATAGGAGGTTTTTTGATGGCTTTGGCTATGGAAAAATGGAATTTACATAAAAGAATAGCGCTAAAAATTTTATTAATAATCGGTGGCGGACCGGCACGTGTTTTATTCGGCTTTATGTTTGCAACTGCTTTTCTTTCTATGTGGATGTCTAATACAGCTACCGCAATGATGATGGTTCCTATTGTTTTATCAGTGCTGCTTAAACTGGAAGAAAAACTAAATAAAAAAGACGCTGCAAATTATTCTTTGGCGCTATTGTTGGGTGTTGCCTATAGTGCTTCAATTGGCGGAATTGCCACGTTGGTGGGGTCTCCGCCTAATCTTTCTTTTGTTCGGATTTTTAGTATTATTTTTCCTAAAGCACCGGAAATTAGTTTCTCCGAATGGTTTGTATTTGCGCTGCCACTTAGTCTGGCACTTTTTTTCCTGGTTTTTATCTGGTTATATATCCTTTTTAAACCAAAGCAAAAAGGCATCACTTTTTCTAATGAGCTATTCCGCAAAGAATACTTAGCGCTTGGCAAAGCGAGTTTTGAAGAAAAAACAATATTGCTCCTTTTTATCTTACTGGCTTTTCTATGGATTAGTCGGGCTGGCATTTCCATTGGATCGATCAATCTCTTGGGCTGGGATAGCTTATTTACAAACAAATCGTATTTAAATGATGGCACTGTCGCCATATTTATTTCACTCTTTTTGTTTATAATTCCGGCTAAAAATAAAAAAGGCGAGAAATTACTTGATCAAAACATTATTCCAAAATTACCCTGGCATATTGTACTGCTTTTTGGTGGAGGTTTTGCTTTGGCCGCAGGATTTACGCATTCCGGACTAAGCTTATGGATTGGCGAACAAGTTAAGTGGCTGGAACGTTTTCATCCCCTATTAATTATTTTTGGAATTGCGCTAACGATGTCGCTATTAACCGAATTAACATCAAATACAGCAACTACCGAAATGTTTTTGCCTATTTTAGCGGGAATTGCTGTTAGCATCAAGATAAATCCCCTTTTATTGATGTTACCGGCAACTTTTGCTGCTTCATTGGCTTTTATGTTGCCCGTAGCCACACCGCCAAATGCTATTGTATTTGGTACCAATAGAATACAAGTATTGCAAATGGCAAGAGCCGGCTTTGTATTGAATTTGCTTGCGGTTGTTCTGCTTAGCCTCTTTGTTTATTATTACGGCAAAATTATTTTCCCTATTGAAATCAATCAGTTTCCAAACTGGGCTTTGCCTAAGGGCTAATTATTTTAATAAAGAGGCTTATCAAATTTTGATAATCTTTTTGGTAATTACCTGATTATCATTGCTTAATCGTATAAAATAAATGCCGCTTTTATACGACTCAAGCACAAGATTATAGTGTGTATCAAGATCATTTAATTGCTGTTTAAGCAAAATACGTCCTTGTATATCCAACAATTCCAGAGCGTTATACGCATTTCGATTCCATTGTACAAGCGTATAATTTAAAACCGGATTGGGGTGTATCCTGATGCTATTTTCAAGATTAGGTTTTTCATTCACGGCCAATGAAAGCTGAGCTGCATAAAAATCAGGAATTCCATATCCATATTGATAATCCGGATTTGAATATTGAGATGCACTTTCTTCTATAGCCTGAATTAATTCCATATTTGATGCAAAAGGCCTTGATTGCCATAAACATGCCATCATTCCTGCAATTAGCGGCGAAGAATATGAAGTTCCATTGCCCGTGATAATTTCATCGGTATAGATACTGGTAAGTGCTGTATTTCCACCTTGTCCTACAATATTTGGCTTTATTTTCGAAGCCCAATCGAAGCCGTAAGAGCTAAAGGAAGTTATTATGCCATCCTGATCAACAGCCCCAACAGCTAAAACACTATCTCCATCTGCAGGAGCTATAAGGTATTTCCAAGGATCATTGCCCGAATTTCCGGCCGAATTAACCACTAAAATGCCTTTCGCAGCAGCTAAATCCGCTGCATTGGTCACTGCGGTGGTATTGCCATCCAAATCGCTATA
>JAFGHU010000055.1 GCA_016929955.1 Bacteroidales bacterium
TGATAGGCCAAAAGTGCATTGTGGTAATCATCAATCATATTATAAGTAGTCCCTGTTTTGGAGTAAATATTGGCAAGTAATTTAAAATCACCTATCGATTCAAAATAATACGTGGCCAATTTATAGGCATTTAATGCATCCTCAAAATTCCCACGCTGAGAATAACTTTCACCAAGACCAGAATTTGCTAAGGCCAAATTTTTATTATCCTCTAAAGTGCTAAATATTCGTTTCGCTTCTTTAAAATATTCTTCACCTTTTAAAGGCGCATTATTAAAATTGCAAATCGTACCTTTTGCCAGGTAAGCTTTTCCAATGCCTTGTACGTATTTTATATTCTTTGCCAATCGGATAGCTTCATCCGCTGATTTGTTAGCGAGCTCTATATCGGAAGCGCCTTGTATCTTAGCAATTTCAATAAACACATCAACGAGCCTAGAACCCTGATATTTCGACGTTAGCTGTATTAAACTATCCAAACGACTATCGTACTGCTTTTCTGCCAATAACGACAATGAAACAAAGAAAAATAGTAAGAGAAGCGTTCTTTTCATTATCGATTTCCGGTTAGTTGAGGAAAGAAAAATCTTAATGCGAAGCAAATTACAAAAAAATTGAAAGTAGGAAAGAAAATTAGCGAAGATTTTTAATTGATCCAAAAATTCAGGCTTTCAAGTGTTTTGCCTTCTTTTTAGGTCTGTAGCACCTTTCTTTTCGATAAAAATGAACTTATTTGGCCGGTTCGTAAAAAAACTCTTCGCCAAATTTTAATCCTTTTGCTTTTAAATTGTCCCACCAATTAACTTGATTTTTTCTTTTTTCTGAAGGCTTGTCCAATACCGTATTTCCATTCGTATTCGAGCTCGGATTTAAATCGTCGAAAAAATAATTCCTGAGCTCACCTCTGTAAAAACGCTTTCTATTTTCCTGAATCAAATCTATTATTCCTCGTGCCATATACTTAATTATTTTATATTTTTTCTTAATTTATTATATTGCTTATCATGCTGCAAAACTTTATCGATAAACAAAAATAGTCCGCTATTATAGTATTATAAACACTTTTAAGTTTTATAATTTTACTTAAGTACTTTTTAAGTAAAAACGAATAATCTTAATTATTTTCTTAAATATTTTCCTTGTTTCTTGAAATAGCATCAATTTTAATGTATATTTACTTTTTAAAAAGGCAAAAGCGAAAGCGTTATGAACGAGTTGTTTACTTTTCTTGACAACCCTTATCTGGTTATTCTGGAGCAAAGTTTAGCGAATTTGCCCGGAATAGAGCGCGTAGATCTATTGTTTTATAATGCCGAAAATGCACAAACCGAACTGCACAGTATACAACGTTCCACACAAAATGAGCAAAGGTTTCAACTTCATTTTCCTTCTGATTCTCTTGATACCCTAAATGCTATCAGAAGAAAACAGAGTGCAAAAAACTGGATGGGATTGAGCAATATCCCCTATTCGAATAAGAGCAGCAAGAATTTGCGGCAAGATTTGTTTTCAGAGTTCGAGAGTCATGTCTTATGCTTGTCGTTTGCTAATACAACTGATTTTTCTAAAGACCTTTTCTTTTTTTATTTTAGAAAGAATGCAAGCGATTTTGGGCTAAACCTTGCTGATAACTTACTGACAACGTCGAACAAAGCCATAATTGCTCATCTTATCTACAACTCGGTTGCCACGCAGTTAAAAACGATTATTCATAATCAAGATAGTTTGCGCTTGATCAATGAGCAAACGCGGTATATTTTAGAATCGAAAAAGAATATAGAAGCGCAAAATGCCGAGCTCAAATTACGCAATAGAGAAAACTTACTTCAGCTCACCGAATTCTTAATCAACGATTTAAGTGCAAACCGTCAGGATGTTTTTTACTTATCTGAAAAAGCAAAAGAGCAGATTGGCGAATTTTCAGGGAGCGTTTTCGAATTAAAAAAGAAGTTGAGTATGGCCATCAGCATGGCTAAAACACTGAGTTTTGGATCGGGTAATCAAGAATATCTTTTAAAAGCCGATTATTTTAATTTTACAAACAAGCAGGAAAAACAAGCGCAGGAAACCGTTTCATCTCTAGAACGCCTTCCTGTAGAAAACAGAAAACACCAACATTCGAAAACCTATGATTTTTTAAACGAGATGGAGCAAGCGGCTCAATCGGTTTTAAAATCAGGATGGAAATTAACGAGTGCTAATGTCGGTCATAAAATGGAAAAACCGATTACTGCAGCTGCCATTTCAGATAAATTAAAACACCATTCCGAAAAGATTATCAAGCTTTTGGAACAATATCCGGCCAAATGGACGCTTATCAGAAAGCGATTCCGTCCCTTGCAAAATGTAATGGTAAAATCTGAAAACAAGCATTTCGAACAGGCCAGCTAATGCTTTTTTTATTAGAAGCATAACATTATTGCTAAATTTGAAAAAAATTTAGCTATTTAACACGTGTTATGAAGTACTATCTTGCTCTCTTGTTTAGTTTTAGTTTAGGATTGCTCTTTGCGCAGGAAAATAAGAATTTTATTCAATTTGTAAATCCATTTGTTGGTACCCAAAACATGGGACATACTTTTCCGGGCGCAACTCGACCTTTTGGTATGGTGCAATTAAGTCCTGAAACAGATACACAAAGCTATGCCCTCAACGGCAAATATAACCCCGATGTATATGCCTATTGTTCGGGATATCAATATAAAGATTCTACCATTGTAGGATTTAGTCATACCCATTTTAGCGGCACCGGTCACTCCGACCTTGGCGATTTTTTAATTATGCCTACTGTTGGAAACTTGCAACTGAATCCGGGAACAGCAGATGCTCCTGAAACAGGCTATCGTTCGCGTTTTTCGCATAAAAACGAAGTGGCAGAACCCGATTATTATCAAGTATATCTTACAGATTATAAAATAAATGCAGAGCTTACTTCAAGTATACGTGTAGGTTTTCATCGTTATACTTTTCCTAAAACCGATTCGGCCAATATTATTCTGGATTTGATGTCGGGCATTTATAATTTCGACGAAAAAAACGTTTGGACTTTTGTCCGCGTCGAAAACGACACTTTAATTACAGGCTATCGTCAAACGCAAGGTTGGGCCAGAACGCGCACGGTTTATTTTGCGCTATCCTTTTCGAAACCGATAAAATCATACGGACATAAAAAATACGATCAACAAATTTATAAAGGTTTTTGGCGAAAATTTGATGAAACAAAAAATTTCCCGGAAATGGCCGGACGTCAAATAAGAACGTATTTTCAATTCGCAACGGAAGAAAATGAACAAATCTTATTAAAATTTGCCTTATCCTCTACGAGTACAGAAGGAGCTTTAAAAAATCTGAAAGGCGAAATTCCGGGTTGGGATTTTGATAAAACAAAGAAAGAAGGGCAAGCAATTTGGAATAAAGAATTGTCGAAAATAGATGTTCAAACACTTAACTTAGAAGATAAAGAAACCTTTTACACCGCGCTTTATCACAGTTTTTTGAGTCCAATAGAATATATGGATATCGACGGCGCTTATAAAGGTTTGGATGGAAACATTCATTATGCCAACGATTTTACGAATTACACGATATTTTCACTTTGGGATACTTTTCGCGCATTGCATCCTTTGTTTAATCTAATCCAGCCGAAAAGAAATAAAGATATGATGGAGTCGCTTCTGGCACATTTCGATCAAAGTGTTCATCCCATGCTTCCCGTTTGGTCGCATTATAGCAACGAAAACTGGTGTATGATTGGTTACCATAGTGTTTCTTTACTCGCTGATGCTATGACAAAAAAAGTTTTAAACCCGAATTCTTATCGAAAAGCTTTGGATGCCTCCGTAAAATCGGCAAATATCGATTACTACGATGGTCTCGGATTTTATAAAAAATTAGGATTTGTTCCGGACGATAAAAATCCATATTCCGTTTCCAAAACTTTGGAATATGCCTACGACGATTGGTGTATTTCAGAAATGGCAAAACAAATATACGATACAGCAATAGCGCAGGAATTTAGTAGGCGGGCACTCTCCTATCAAAATGTATTCCATGCAAATCAAAATTCGATGGCGCCAAAATTAGAAAACGGAAATTGGCGTAAAGATTTTGACAAACTCAGTACACACGGACAAGGATTTATCGAGGGCAATGCCTGGAATTACAGTTTATATGTTCCTCATCATCCTGGTAAGCTAGTTGAGTTAATGGATGGCAAAAAAGCCTTTGAGCATCACTTGGATTCCTTATTTACCCAACATTTAGCCGATCATTATTTTGAAAATACGGAAGATATAACACGTGATGGAATTATTGGCTTGTATGTACATGGCAACGAACCCAGTCATCATATTCCTTTTTTATACAATTGGACCAGTGCACCTTGGAAAACGCAAGCCCGTGTGCGAATGATAATGAAAACGATGTACGCCAATACAAAGGACGGACTTTGTGGTAACGATGATGCAGGCCAAATGAGTGCCTGGTATGTTTTTAATGCACTTGGCTTTTATCCTGTAGCACCGGGATCGGCTAATTATTCCATAGGCAGTCCGCTGGTTGTTTCCGCACTATTGCATTTCGAAAACGGAAAGAAATTGCAAATAAAAGTGCAAAATCAAAGCGATAAAAATGTTTATATTCAATCGATTACACTAAATAATAAAAAAATAAACCGCTTGTATCTAACCCATAGCGAGTTGATTGCAGGCGGTTTATTGGAGTTTAAAATGGGAAAAAAGCCAAATAAGGAATTTGGATTTTTATCAAATTAAAGCCATTTAATCAAGTTAAAATCTTCAGGATAAGCTAAATATTCTGATTTGGGGCTCAGACGAAAAACATAGTCGTAAACACCCGCCCTTTCTGCAGGAATAGCACAGGAATATAAAACATTTCCATTACTTAAGTTTTCTGATTTAAGCTCTTCTTTGTACACAATATGTTTGATATCACCATCCTCTTTTTCGCCAAACAATATTTCTACACGAACATCATCTGCCACTAAGTCAGCTAAATACACTTCTATACGAGCAGCAAAAATATCACCTAAATTTAATGTGTGTTCTTGATCACTTTGGGGTAATTCCTCCGAAACTATGCTAATATTTTCCCACTTAA
>JAFGHU010000004.1 GCA_016929955.1 Bacteroidales bacterium
AAAAAAAGACTCTTGTTTAAGCGTGTTTTCTGCTGAGAAAAGGATTGCTGTTTCCATATTGAAAAGCATTATATCGGCAATATAATTTGGATCCAACCCGAGTTTTAGAAAGTCCTTGATGCATTTCTGGGCCACAGATCTTCGTTTTTTTGGTTTTCGCCCATTCATCGGAAAATATTCTTTTTGAATCTTGAATTTACATTCCTCAATGCGCTTGTTTTCGTTTGGGTGGAAAACAAAATCGTAAAATTGCTTCACCTCCTTCAAACGACTGTATAGCTCCAGAATCTGCTCCTCAAGCTGTTCCTTTGTTAGTTCGGCAACGTATTTTTTTAATGCTTTCTTGCTCATAATAAGTCTCGAAAGTACAAAAGATTATTGGAAATATGGGGAGTTTTGAGCGGGATGATTCGTTATGTAAAATCCACCTGACGATTCAACTAAAAATTACTGCAATACATCCACTGCCGGAATCTCGGGCTCTGCCACGGCAATCTTATTGTCTTTTTTCCAAATATTAAAGTTTATTCCAAAGCGAACATTTGTCATGCGATGGTTATGAACAGGATCAATGTATGGTAGAACATTATCGCTTAAAGCATACAACTGGAAGATCCCCAATTTTAAAGACAGACCCAAACCCAGATTGGCGAACGAATTTTGAATGATGGAATAATTGGCTTTTAATCCAAAAATGTTTCCAAACTGTCGGTTTATTCCTACACTAACAGCCGTTTGCATTGTTCCATACCTCGATCGTCCCCAAAACAAAAGATCGACCCAGCTTTTGGTATCAAGTTTATATGAGCCACTTAGGTAATATTTTGCGGATAGCGTAGTCCGGAAACCGTTTTTTGTTTCTGCGAAATTGTATTTGGAACCCAGCGTATCAATCACCTCCTGAAAGCGATCCGCCTCATTTTCGTAACCATCAAAACGACCTATATCAACATGATTTAAAGTATAGGTATAATTTGCAACATCCGTTTTCCAGTTGATGAATCCCAGATCAATCAGGCTGGCACTGAGTTTTATCCGGTCATTTAGGTTGTATTGTGCTCCAAAATCAAAAGCAATGCCGTGATTTTTCGATTTAAAGAGCAGTGCAGAGGGGTCAAAATCATCCATATTTATTGAATCGAGAAGAGTTTGTGCTCCATAAAATGAGGTGTTCATTAAAATGTCTGCATTTATAATGCTGCTAAAATCAGAGTTCACATCTCCTTGCATGGTGATGTCAGCGTTAAATCTTTCAAAATTCACATTTCCCAGACCAACCAGATATTTAAAGCGGGTTCCCAAGGTGAGCTTTTCTGATGCATTGTACGAAAAGCCCAGATGATATTGCATGTAAGCCGTAATATCAAAATCCATTGCACTCAAATCCAGGGTTTTGTTCATGAAATAAGCTTCATCATTCCCAACATTAATCAATTCAAAAATTTCTTTATCCAATCGGAATCCGGACTCCATTTGCCCGCTGATTCCGAAGGAAACAAATCCTTTTGGAATCTGAAAACCACAATAGAGAATTTCTTCCAGAACATTTATATTAATTCGATTATTGTCACCCATTACAGAAGCCAGATCGGACAGGGTTAAGTCGAATGAAGGTGAAAAAGGACTGTTTCCTGCGAAAACACTCGAAAAATCGATCGAACTGGTAAACCCGGTTTGAAAAGAGGATAAAGCGGGGAACCCAATTACAAAACGTGAAGGATTTTCGATTGCCGGATTGGTCATGTAGTTTTGTGGAATAGCATCGAAATTGTGTAAAATAAAATTGTTTTGGGCGAAGATTAAGTTGCTGATACATAGCATAACAACCAAAAAAAGATGTTTCGTTTTCATAATTCGTCGGTTTTTAAAAATAACTCCCACAAAAATATTTGAATCCCATTCACTTGTGTGTTCAAATTCTGAGCGCCGTCAAACTGTATATTTAGACTTGTTTTTTAGTCGGATTGCTAAACCAATTTAATTTAAGCCCTCTATAATACGAAGATACATAAATGATACAATGTAGCAAACTAATTTTGCGCTTCTTCTTAAAGATTTTATTGCAAGAGTTTGTTAGGCAATCGGATTTCGTTTTTGACGGATAATGAGCGTGTATTTTCAATGCAATCCGTTTTGTCAAACCCTTGCTTATTTTTCAATCCCTGGCAACTAATTAGTACAACTTCGAGAAGACAGCTTATATTTTAGTATATTTAAGGTCTGAAATCAAGGATTGATAAATTTCCATTCCGATTTCAGTGAATAATTGTTAAAACCAGAGACTATAAATACTTTTAAACCAATACAAAATGACCCTTTAAACTTTGAACAATTCTTTTTTAGCACTGAGTGTGGCCCTATTTTATTGCACATAAGGTTTTAGTAAGTAATATAGATGAGTTCGGAAATTGTTGAAAAAGAAAAATTGATCAATTTGACAATCAACCAGTTAAAACAATAAAAAAAATTATCATGAATAAGCTTTTTTTAAAATTTTTAACGCAAATTTTTCGGGTTTTCCACGTAAAAAGTCTTACAATATATCAATTCACGTTAATTCTTTTAATTTTTACCGCAACACTTTCAGTTCTTCTTGAAAGCGGGCTTTGGGCTTATACGGAAACAGTTCGAGTTCATCAAAATGTTAAAAAACTCAAAGAGTATACGTTAAATAAGCAAAAGGTACAACTTAAAGAAGAAGTTCATCGTGTAATAGAA
>JAFGHU010000056.1 GCA_016929955.1 Bacteroidales bacterium
AGTATAAAACCTTCAACCCCCGTAATTTTTCCTTGCTTAACAACGGGTGTCATAGTTACTGTATGGAATCCGCAAGAACCGTCTTTACAGTTTCGTTTTACTTCTCCATGCGGAATTGTTTCGCCGCTCAACACACGATTAAATGTTTTTTCCAGTTCATCAAAATCTTCTTTTGAACGACTAAGCGAAAAGTGTTTTCCGATAATTTCCTTAGGCGAATCGTATTTATACAAACGAGCCCAGGCATCGTTTACTTCTTCGTAATATCCTTTTTTATTAATTCTAAAATATCCGGCGCCTGAATTGGTGATAACACTTCTGAATTTTTCTTCTTTCAAAACGCCCATCTTTTTCTCCGTTTCTTCGAGCGCATGATCTAAAAATTCACTTTTCTGACCCTCTGTTTTTAAGTGTGCTTTCGTTATTTTTAAAGCCACTTCCATTTCGTTTACCACCATGGCACGTGCACTTTTTTCATCCACTTCTTCCCAACCTGTAAGCATGGCTTTAATGGCTGTTAAAGGTTTATGTCCGGTTGTTGTTAAATAAATATGGGCAATAACAAAGGTGACTAAAGCAAAGGCACCAATGGTATGGACAAGAGCAATAATATTTAAACCTTCCAATTGAAAGGTAGTATTCGGATAGTTTAAAAACATATAGGCAAATCCCGATAAAACCATTACGGGAATAACCAAGATATTCAGGCCTAAATAGATGGCACGTTGTAAAGGATTAAATTTATTGTAAATGAGTTTGTGAGTGGGGTGCTCTGCGCCTTTAAAAATTCCGAAAATATAGTATTCGGCTTGTTCTTTTATTAGTTTTAAAGAAGGTTTATATTGTCTCCATTCGCCGGTTGTAAAATGCCAGAAAATAGAAAAAACAATCAAAACAAGAAAAGCATATGCAGCTATATCGTGGTATTTTACCGCATTTTGATATCCAAATAAGGAATAAGAGCTGTGAATTTCAAAACCGGTAAGCGCTAAAAAGCCAATCAATAAAGCTTGTGTCCAATGCCAAAAACGTTCGAAAACTTGATAAATATATATTTTCATTCTTTGCTATATTTAAAATTAATGCTCACTATTTTTTTTAAAAAAGATGCGCAAACCCCCATGAATAATTACGCCTATAAAAGTAGATACGATTAAGAATATACCGATATAATCGGCCCAAGGGTAGTTATCGCGACCGGGCAAGTAAAAACCGGCCAATTGACTCAAGCGACTTTCTTCACCACGAACATGACAATCGACACAACTCAAAGCTTGATCAGCCGGTGCAACTTGATGATTAAGTGGCCAATACATTTCTGTTTCTACAAAATCAAAATGGCCGCTATAAGGATGATGGATATATTCGTTCCCTTTTTTTAGTGCCATTTCCCAATCAAAATCGGCCCAAAAAGCACCACTCCCTTTTGGCCCAACTAATTTGGGTTGAAGCAGAGTATTGTATTCCGTGTCGTAAGGTTGTTTGCCGCGCATAATTTTTACCGGCCAAATTTTGGAGGGAGCTAAAGAGCGCATATTCATCCCTTTATCACCATAAGAACCATCTAATGTATTAAGCTGAACAGGCAAAGTATCGATAAGATCGGTAATTAATTGATGACCGGCCAAACCATTAAACCAACGGTATTCAGGTTCGATATTCTGACCCCAGGTAAAATTCCCTTTTTTCGAAAAATAGATAACGCGACCAAGACTGTCTTTTATCTCATAAGGTTTTCCATTTTCGTTCAATTTTCCAGCTGTTGACCAATCCCACGAGGTTTTTGTTGGATTTGCTTTTGCATAAGTTGGAATATGACAAGTTTGACAAGCAACCCGATCGGTATGTCTGTTTAAAATGTTTTTTTCGTGAGGCGAATCCGTATGGCATTGTTCGCAGGTTACACGATCGCGGTTTTCGCTCGATAGCGCATATAGTTTTCCGGTGATATTATGGTTTTCGGTAATATGGCAATCTGTGCAACTCATCGCCTCACTTTCTTGAGCCATATGCACATCCAAATTACGATCGGCATGGAGCATGGCTTTATCTAAATCGCCATGTTTTACATTATTGCCTCCACCACCAAGAAAATGACAAGATCCACAATTTTCGCTTGATGAAAAACCTACGTTTTGTGCGACGAGATTAAGATCTGTTTTTGGCGTGGGCATACCGCCATTTCCTTTTTCATAAGTTCCCGTTTTATCGTGGCAAACCAAACAATCGATATTTTCTTTGGCCTGAAAATTATAGCTTGTGTCGGTCCAGCCATAGCCGGCATGGCATTTAGTACACATTGCTTCGTTGCTTCCTATGCCGATACAAAAATTGTTAAGTATGTTTTTCTTTCCAATTTCAGCCGCGCCGTGATTTAGAATAACTTCATTTCTTTGCCAGGTAAAATGATTATTTACCATCACTTCGTTATGCCTTTCTGTATGGCAACTCAAGCAGGCTAAAGTTACATCTTGAGGTCGTTTAAAATTTTGTTGAAGAATCGCAAATTTACTATGATCGACACTTGCACCGATTTTTCTATCGGCTTTATAAACATAGTTTTCCGGTTTTAAATTTTTAGATGGTAATGGAGATAGATTATCCTTACTGCCCAGAGCAACCCAGGCAAAAACAAAGAAAAACAGGAAAATAGAAACGCTTTTTTTCATAAGGAAACGTTATTAATTTTAACTAAAAATTAGAATTCAAAGGTAGATGAAGAGCGAGGAGAACACTAAATTCTTAGTGGATAATGACACAAACATCCGATAGATATGAAATGTATATGAATATGATAAATATCAACAATTCGATGTTTGCTGTATTCTTTTTATACCTTATGCTGATAGTTCCTAAAAAAAAATAGTGTGAAACCAAGAATGAGATTCTAGGGCAGAAAAGTATTTTTCAAGCGCAAAGGATTATGCCCTGCCGGAAATCGCAGAGGCAAGTGCTTATGCGCTTATTTCGATAAGTGTTGTTTTATCAAGAATTTTCAGCCTGCCTGCCTCAAGTTTAATCAGCTTCGATTCTTCGAATTCAGTCCAGATTTTTTGAGCTTTTTTTACTTTTACGTCGGTTAGTTCGGCTAAATCGTCGATGCTAAACATAAAATCAAAAGTATCTGAAGCATAAACCCGTTGAGCTAAACAAAGCAAAATATCGGCTATTTTGCTTTTATCTTCTTTCAACTTTAAGCTAAAAATGCGATCGATACTTATACTATAATGTTCGATGTTTAGATTAAGCAACTGAAACAAAAAGCGCGCATTCTGCCTGGCAATTGCTCGAAAGGTATTTATATCAAACATACAAACAGACACATTATTAAGCGCCGAGAGCGTACAGTGGTAAATATTTGAATCAGCCAATCCCTGAATCCCGATAAGGCTATGTATAGGATGCATGCAAATGGTTTGCCTTGTGTTTTTATATTCGAAATAGGATTTCGTTAGCCCTTGTTTAATAAAAACAATCTGTGTAGCCAGCGACCCCTGTTTGGTTATAATTTCGTTTTTTTTAAAAAGAACCTCACTTCTATTTGCATCTAAAAGTTTCTTTTCCTGTTCGGAAAAAGTATGTTCTTCAAAGAGGTTTATAAAATCTTCTAAACATTCTTTGCTGATATAAGGTTTTGCCATTAGCTATTGAATTTAATTGTGAAGTGCCGGTATGGGTTTGCTAAAGTGCAAATCGTATTCTGCTATTTTTTAAAAATTAAATAGCGAATGGAAAAGCAGTTGGCAGGCTCCTCCATTCGCTAAAGGTCAAAGTTATGTACTAATCATCTTATTATTAGTTTCTTAACCAATGCAATTTCTATGCGTTTGATATCTTTTATTTAGTTAGTGGAGCAATGGTTTGCCATTCTTCGATAGCACCATCATAGAGTTTAACTTTATCTAAACCTAAGGCATTTTTAAAAGCAAAGAAAGTAACTGCACCACGAATAGATGTTTGACAGTAAAGTATAATTTCTTTATTATTTGTGATACCGGCGGCTTCTGCAATGGCTTTTAACTCTTCTTTCGATTTAAAATCGCCATTTTCTTTGAGTAGTTTTTTATATTCCAAATTGATAGCAGATTCAATATGGCCTTCACTCCATCCATCAGTACCATCATATTCTTCTTTTGCTCTGGCATCAACAATAATAGCATTACTATTGTTTATTGCTTTTTTTACGTCCTCGGCAGTAGCCAAAACTTCTTTGTTTACCGATGCTACAAAAGTCGTTGGTTTTCCATTTGATGGAGTAGCAGTTAAAGGGACTCTGAATTTTCTCCACGTATCCATTTCTTTATGTAAAACTTTTACATCAGGAGCGCCTAAATACTTTAATAGCCAATATACCCGACTTGAATATTTTTGCGATCCATCGTCATACACAACAATAGTATTGTTGTTGCTAACACCTGCTTTTCCTAATAATTCAGCGAGGTCGTTAGCATCTTTCATAATGCCTCTTATTTCGCCTGATTTTTCAGTTTCTTTATAGGAAACTAAAATCGATCCTTTAATATGGGAGTTTCTATAATCATCAGCTTTTCCTGTATGAAGTGTAATTAAATTGGGGTCTGATTTCATTTTAGACATATAATCGCTAACCGAGATATAATCGACTTGAGAAAAAGCTGCAGGAGCAATAAAGAGGAATGCAATAAGCAGTACTTGAATTTTTTTTAAGGCTTTCATTATTATTAATATTTATTGGTTTGAAAAAATGAGACTTCGGCTACCCGAAGCCTCATCGTATGTTCGATTAAAATTTAACTTGCAGTTGAATTACAAAGAAATCGTTTCCAACTTCATGATAATCAGCTAATACAGTATCAGAACTTTCTTCTGTTCGGTAAACGTAATTGGCCTGTAAACGGGTCCAGTCGTTAAAGAAATAGTTAAAACCGAAAGTGATATCGTTTTGTTTGTTATAATCAACACTTGTATCCGGGTCGTAAGATTCGAATTTTATAACCGGCTGAATATTCCAGGGCGTCATATAGAGTGCCTGAACAAAGAATCCATTTTTAACAAAATCTCCGATAACCAAAGTGGGTGTTTCGCCACAACCTCCACCAACAAGTGAAGAACCCTGATCATTACCATTGATGTATTCGGCTTGCACTAAGAAATTCTTTTTTTCTATTGAAATATCAAATCCATAACGCTTTCTAACATCATCATCCATAGTGGGATCTGTAGGCTTTAAAGTTCCGTACTTATAACTTCCGCCCAGGCTCACGCCGGCAATTGGAGAGAAAATAAGACGAAGCGTATAATCTTTTCCCAGATTGCTATCCATTACATTCATTCCTGTTCCATTGGTATAAGCGAATTTCCAGGCCAATATATTTGTGTTTTTTAG
>JAFGHU010000057.1 GCA_016929955.1 Bacteroidales bacterium
AGCAAGTTAGGAAAGGTTTCGAAATTTTCTTTGGTGAAAACTACGGCATCAGCATCTTTGGCTTTAATGGGTGTATTTAATCGGAATTCGCCGGCGACTAAAACTTTAGGTTCTTGTGGTTTTTCTAAAGAGCCTTGGTAATAGGCTTCCTGACGATTTATTTCATTATGGCCGGAAAAGTAAGCCATTTGCGAAGCATCAATGCCTTTTTCATTGGCTTGCGCATAGCGTTCCCGTGCATTGCCTTCCAAATCGAAACGCATTAATCGGTATATAATAGATTGAGCACGACCATTTTGGGTTAAGTTTACAGGATTTGTTTTGTTTTCAGGATCGACTTTCCAAATATCATAGCGATCATAAATCAATAAAGCGGCATCGTTTGCTAACCAACCGGCAATGCGATAGGAGCCCGGCGGATTCGGAATATCGTTTTCTTCATCGGCTACTTGTATGCTTTTTGCAGTACTAACGGTATAGTGTTTATTCGTATTCAGATTATACGTATTCCAGCTCGTGTCCATAGCATTATACCAATACAAATATTTTCCTTCAGGAGAAACTTGTGGCCTGGCACGAAGATCTTTGATCAGTGGAGTGCTATTGCCCGTTTCTAAATTGATAAGATAAAAATCGTTATGTTCCGGACTGCCTTCCCACATGGTTTGCACGGCATAAGGTTTGTTCGACCAAGCGTAAGCCTGATTTGCATCACCTTTTTGTATCAATCCAATCCCTGAAAAGTCTTCATTTTCGAGTACTTGCATTTGATTTGCATCGAAATTATAAACGCTTAAATAACTTTTGTTTAAATCGCGCTTTAAATTATGGAGTTGCTCGGTATGCAATATATCCTCGTTCCAATGCCAGATATCCAAAACGGGTATGTCTTCTTCAAGAACTGTTGTGTCTTGTTTGTTTTTGATCGGAGCAATGCCAAAAAAGATTCGTTTTCCCTGTGGTGAAAAGGATATTTTTCCATATCCACTAATTTCCCAATTTGTGGGCATTTGCTTGTTATCATTATCCAGCAATAAAAGGGCTTTTTCCTGACCTTGCTGCCAGGCATACAATTTAAAATGAGCATCCTCATTTTTGGTTGTGGTGGTATCGGCCAAAAAGGCAAGTTGCTTACCCGAATCATTTATACTGACTTGCTTAAACTTAGCTTTGCCTGTAAAGACTCGATTTAATTGATTCGTTTTTAGATGTAAATAATAAATTCCGGCTATAAAATCTTTATTATCGCCTTCGCTTATAAAAACCAATGCCGTTCCGTCTTTGGCAAAATAATATTCGCTAACTGCGGCAAAGTGCTGAATATCATTATTTTGTAAATTTAAAAGGTTTAGTTCAAGCGCTTGTTTTTCGCTTTTGGCTTTGGCCTTTTCTTTTTTTGTGCTGTCTTGCTCTGCTTCTTTTTGAAAAGCAATAAAACTAGTTTCTTTGGCTAGTTTATAATTTTTAAGTTTTGAAATTGTATCTAATTTTTGTTTGCTTAGCGAATAGATACCTAAACGTGGCAAGGGCATATCTTCCTTTTTGGTTTTTTTAAGCTTTAGTTCGTGTAGCTTGGCTTCGAGCGGATTAATTTTGAAAACCACAAAAGCAGAATTGTCTGTTAGTTCAGCCCCTGCAGCGCCAACACAAGACAATAATTCTTTGCCTTTGGGATTGGTAATTTTTAGTGTTGCATCGCCTTTCCATGGCTCCATAGTGTATACAATGCTTTCGCCGTTATTCGAAATTATAGTTTCTGTAATTCGATTCCATTGCAGAATAGCATCGTGGGTAAGAGGTTTTTTGATTTGCTGACCAATAGCAATTAAGCCAATGCCAATAAAAAGTAAAAGAATAGGAATTTGTTTTTTCATCTTGTTTGTGTTTGATTTGGTAGCTACAATATTAAAGAAAATTTAGGAATCTGCCTTTCATAATTCTTGACCACTAAGTGGAAGAATAGGATTTTTTTGAGTTATATCCACAAGCCTATCGCCTCTTTGTTTAGAAAATAGGGCACGTACTATAAAGAGAGCGGCTTTGCAGATTTCTTAGTTTTAAAGCAACGGCAGATGCCCCTCAAACAGGACAAACACACCCTTTGAGAGCATTGCAGGGCGATAGATTTTGATTCAAATTGAGGCAAAATCAGATGAAAACCCACAGTTTACTTCCGTAAATGAGGGTTTTGAAGAAGATTTTAACGAAGAGCTGGATCAAAAAATGAGTTTTGCAAAGTGCTCACTTTTTATTTGTGTGAATAATTTGCCAGTTCCATAGGAATGCCTTTGGCAAAATACACGAATTCTTAAAACCCTTTGGTTTTTTAACTCATATAATTTACGTTTTGCGCTTTTTAAAAATTATATTCGTGAATTCGGGGCTTATTTTAGGTTGCCACTAATACACGAATCAAGATATCATTTGAGTATAATGACGGATGGTGTCGACGAATTCTTCTTGATGAATTATCTATTTGCTTTGGATATCTTACGATGAATCAGAAAAAAATATTCGTGATAGTGGCTTTTACTATTATGTATGAGTTTGCCCTGGCCCCTCAAATGGAATAGAAAAAAGCCAGAGATATAACATTTACAACACGTGCACTGTAGTATTTTTTCTTTCCTGGCAATTTATAGGTTTGATTATCAAAATGATAAGGCTACCCGTTTTTTTGTATCTTTGAGATTATAAATTTTTTTGGTTCATCGCAAAATAAACACATGTATGAAAAGAATAAATAAATTGAATTGGAAATCAAGTTTCCTTTTATCTCTACTATTTCCGCTTCTACTAGTTGGATGTAAGAAGGATGAAGAATCGACCACTAGTGCACCTGTTTTAGGTGAAACAGAAATAAGTGTAATTACCACATCGTTTGGGAATTGCATTTCTGAAATTATATCCCTTGGGTCTTCGGATATTACGGCAAAAGGTTTTTGCTGGAGTAGCTATCCGCTTCCAACGATCGATGATTTTATAAGCACAAACAGTAGTGGAGATCTAGACGCAGGCTTTTATTCCGGCATTTTTAATGGATTTGAACTGAATACAACCTACTATATCCGTTCTTGGGCAACTAATGCCGATGGTACTGGCTATGGTGCCCAGCTCGAATTTCATACACCTCGAAATTCAATATTGGATTATGATGGAAATTCTTACAGCTCATTGATTATTGGCAATCAGGAATGGCTTGTTCAAAATTTAAAAGTCACTCATTTACAAGATGGTACGGAAATTCCAAATGTGACTGATCATACGGCATGGGAGGCTTTATCTACACCTGCTTATTGCTGGTATGATAATGCATCAGCCAATAAAGATACTTATGGCGCTTTATACAATTGGGCTACAGTAAATACCGGACAACTTTGTCCTGACGGTTGGCATGTTCCCTCAGAAAGTGAATGGGCTACTTTAGTAAACTTCCTGGGTGGAGAATCGTTGGCCGGAGGTAGATTAAAAGAACCGGGAATTTTTCATTGGATATCGCCAAATGTTGGTCCCGGCGATTCGTATTTCTATGCTCTACCTGGTGGAAAAAGAGGAAATAGCACAGTGGGCGATGGCGAATTTTTACGTATGGGGAGCTATGCTTACTGGTGGACTTCAACAGAGATTGATGCTGACAATGCGAATTCCCGCAGCATAACCAATGGTTCTGATTATATCTATAATTATGGGAATCGAAAAGAATACGGCCTGTCTGTTAGATGTATAAGTGATTAAGTAAAATAGATTTTCTTTACAGCCTTATTTTGGTTGAATTACTTTACTGCTATTTCTTTCCAATCATTCGAATAACAGAAGCATTTCCTTTATGAAGTTCTCCTTCAGCTAAAAAAATGATTTCTTCGCGGATTTTCATTTCGGAGAGTTGCGCAAAATCAGATTGAATCTCTCTTTTTGAAAAAAGCAATTCAATTCGTTTTGGTCCACCGGTATTGTACTGAAGCTGTTCTTTTGTAAATCCTTCAAGGAGAATAATCCCTCCGGGTTTCAAGAATTTAATTAGTTTTTGATGATTCTGTTGTCTGTTTTGCGTATGCGCATAAATAAGCACAATTAAATCGAAACAGTTGTTTTCGTATTGAACATTTTCCCAATCGATAGTGTTGTAATTGATTTGAACACTTTTTTCGAGCGCTAATTTTTCAGCTTTGTTTTTGGCTTCAAAACTACTGTCAAAAGCATTGACTTCCCAACCCCGTGTTGCTGCAAAAACTGCATTTCTTCCTTCGCCCTCAGCCGGAAATAATGCTTTTCCCGGTGAGTGTAATGAAATTTGTTCCTTTAAAAAAGTATTGGCTTGCTTGCCATAAATATATTCTTCCTGCGCATAACGTGTGTCCCAAATATTCTGCATACTACGAATCTTGCCTAAATATAAAGTGCAAAATTAGTTTAATTACAGGGCAATACTGTTGTTTGTACGCTGATTTACTGTTATAAATTCGTTAAATCTATTTGTAACGAGCGCTAATTTTTTATTCGATTTTGTAGGAAAGGCAAAGGATTGCTCAGGACAAGAAATGCAGCTCGCATTTTTGCTACTGCTTGAAAAGCCAAAAATATTAATCGTTGAAAATATACAGGAAAACGAGCGTTGCTTCTAAAGCGGGTTTATTATTTCCTTTAATTTCGAGTCGGGCAAAAATCTCAGCTTTTATAGTGCCTCTTAAATTTACCAATGATTTTAAAGTAGCTCTTAAACGGACTTCTTGATTTACCAATACGGCTTGATTATATCTCAAATTTTCGATGCCGTAGTTTACAAGCATTTTTAAATTATTTACTTCTGCAATTTGCAGCCATAAATAGGGCAAAATAGAAAGGCTTAAATAGCCATGGGCGATGGTCGATTTAAACGGACTTTCAATGGCTGCTCGCTCCGGATCCGTATGTATCCATTGATGGTCGAATGTGGCATCAGCAAAAAGATTTATTTGTTCTTGCGTAATTTTGTGGTAGCCAGATATTCCTAACTCTTTTCCGATATGTTTTTCAAATTCAGCATAACTGTTTATTACTAATTTTTTCATAAATTTAATGTTAAATCAGGTTTCACATTGTACATGTTTAATAAATAGCACCGTAAAGTTAGTAAATATTCACTAATAACAATAAAAAATAGCTATTTTTGATTAAAATTA
>JAFGHU010000058.1 GCA_016929955.1 Bacteroidales bacterium
CTAATTTTTCTTGAGCTTTATCTATGTACTTTTTTGCTTTTTTCTTTAGATCTTTGTCCCTTCCAAAAGCGAGTGCAAAGATAAGAAGTAAATTGATTGTTCAAAGGGATTATGAACAAATATTGCATCTTTTTTTGATCAAATTTAATACGCAGTTTATAAAGAAAAGAAATTTAGCTAGTTAATGAAACGAACGCATTAAAACTTTTTTTAACCGCGTTAAAATAGAGTTCTATTATGCTTTTAAAATGGCAATAAATATGCATTTTACACTTTAAATTTAGAGAAATTAAATTAGAGAAATCGTCTCAAATTTGTTTTCTCTTAAATCTATTATTAATACTTTATTTATAAGCATTTTATCGAAGTGCCGACCTATATATTTTAAGGCTTCAGTAATCTGTATAGAGGCAACAGTTGTTACTACCGGAGGAAAAATGGTTTTGCATTGTTCTTCTTCTGGTGTATCCTCTATGCCGAATGTGCTTTGGTAATTTGCTGTTTTTTCCGGAATTAACGAAGTGATTTGCCCTTTTTCTTTAAAAGCACTACCGTGTATGATAGGAATACCCCTATCAAAAAATAGTTTATCAAGCACTAATCTTGAAGCAAAGGAATCCAGACAGTCAATAACTAAATCAATTTTAGCAGTAGTATCGATTTTAGAGTCGATCGATAATTTTTCAAAATGGGGTATATAATTCAATTCCGGGTTAATCTCCTTTAGCTCGGAAAGTGCTATTGCTATTTTAGATTCTCCTATGTGCTTGGGTTTATAAAGGAACTGACGATTCAAATCAGGACTGTCTAAATAGCCATTATCCCAAAAATGAATAGTGCCAAAACCTATGCGTGCAAGTAATTGAAGCACAGTACTTCCGAGTCCGCCGCATCCTGCTACAGCTATGCTTGTATGTCTGATTTCTCGGAATTCTTCCTCACTATATAATGGTGTATGCCGTTGGTATCGTTCCATTTCAATCTATAATTACTTGTTTGTTTTTTGGATATTTTAAACTGTATTTAATGTACAATTGTTTGCTTTGCAATGCTTCGATATGTAGCTTCCACTTTAACTCGCCTAACTCCTTATTGTATTCAGCCCCGCTAGTATTTTGAACATCCAATTCAATTTCTTCTAAGGTTGGCACCGGAATTTGATCCAATAGTGTAAGGTTAATCGCTTGTATTTTATTGTTTTTGATGGATATATTCCACGATTTAGTTTCTTCCTTTTTATTGCCAAGAAATTGTTTCTCAGTATAATTCAATGGTATTTCGCGTGTTACCTGTACATTTTTATCTCTTCCCAACGAAATACGCAAAGTGTCTTTTGCATTACGAACATCCAAAAGTGATTTTCCAATATAGGTATCTTCAAAAAAGATATTGGCTTCACCTTCAAGCAAATTTAATTTCTCCCAATCGTGCAAATAAGCGATCAAAAAAGCATCAGGATCAATTTTAGGCACACAGTAATACTGAAAATCAGCAGCTACATCCATTGCTTGCATGAGTATAGTTTGTGTTTTATTATCAGATTTTAAGCTGTATGATTTTTCTAAAGCAAAAGTAAAGTTGGTTTGATTTTCTTCAACGACAACCGGTGGCGGCAAAGCACTTGCCTCATTAAGACTTGATGTTCCGCGAATCATTATTTTGGCTGCTTTTCCTTGAAGTGTCATAGGCGCTTCTTCATAATCGGCTATTTCATATTCTGATAAGATTTGATTTTCAGCATCCAAACGGAAATTAATATAGGGATTGTTAATAGTTCTTGATATGCTTTTCATACCAATAAAACGACACTCTAAAATACCTCCATTTGCCGGAATGGGTAAGGAATATTTTCCTTCCAAATCGGTACTCGTTCCTATTGTAGTTCCTTTAATAAAAACTAAAGCACCAGCAAGTGGAAGATTGTCTTCGGCAGAAATAACCTGACCGCTTACACTATTGAATTTTCTATTGTAAACCGGTGGTCTGGAATCGTAATTTAAAAAATAAGGAATTAATTTCGGACTTACACTGCCGCTTTTTGGATTCGAAGAAGAAAAGTTCATTTTAACATCCGTCCAATCGACTTTTGTGTCTTGATGAACATTGGCTTTATAGTTTAGCGATAAGGGATGATCGATGCTTTTGGCCAACACATCATAGGATGGAAACCAACCGGCATTTTCTACTAAATAGTCGATACTAAAAAAAGCCTTTTGTGCCTTTTTGGAATCAATCTTTACCCAAATTTCTCCACTTGGAAAATCTTTATCAGACGAAAGCGTTTCGATTTGTTTTCTTAAATCGTTGCGCTGCTTAGTTAATTTCTCGAGTTTTTCGTTTCTCTCGATTTCTTTTAATTTAATAGCAGTGAGTTTTTCTGTGTAATAATCTGCCGTTGCTTTCAAATTATTTAGCATCAATTCTTGATTTTTTCCTCCAATAACACGATTGTCTTTTAAGAAAGCTAACTCTTCGCTTAAAATGGTTAAATGTGTGGTTTCCAATTTTATAGCATTGTCGAGGACTAATAATTTTTGTTCGAGATTATTTATTTGATCTGATTTTTTTTCTTCGTTCAAATAATTCTTCTGGAAATTAACCGATAAAATATACAAATCGCCTTTGGCTTTAAACTGGATACTTTTGGCATCAATAAATGGCGATAGATTAGTGAATTTTAAAAGCGAAATACCTTGCTCTAATTCAGTATCAACTGCTCTGGATATTTCTGCGCCTTCAATAAAGACAGTTACTTCGTTAATTTGAGTTTTGATATTCTTTTCGAGAATTTCTTGCGCCTGAAGAACGAATGCTAGAAAAAAGAAAATGAGCGTGCTAATTTTTTTCATCTGTATATGATTTGTTTTTTTTTTGATAAACAAAAGTTATGCCTAAAACGTGGATACGAATATACAGAAAACAAATCGTAAATTTTCTGATGATCCGGAAATAAAAAAGCCTCTCAATAAAGCGGGGTGACTTTCGGAGAGGCTTTGCTTTTATAAGATTTAGATTACTATTTATTCATTTCGGCAAAATGCTTATAAAACGAAACCAACGATTCAATACCATTATAAAACTGTTCCAATGGGAAGTTTTCATTAGGCGAATGAATAGCATCCGATTCTAATCCAAAGCCCATAAGCACAGATTTTATGCCTAAGATTTCTTCAAAAGAGGAGATAATAGGAATACTTCCGCCACTTCGCACAGGAACAGGGCGTTTTCCATAAGTATCTATTAATGCTTTTTCGGCAGCTTTATAGGCTGGTAAATCGATTGGACAAACATAGCCTTGTCCGCCATGCAAAGGAGTTACTTTTACTTTAACACTTTTAGGAGCGATACTTTCGAAATGTTCTTTAAAGAGTTTCGAAATTTTTACATTGTCCTGATTTGGAACCAATCGTGTACTTACTTTTGCATAGGCTTTTGAGGGCAATACCGTTTTTGCTCCTTCGCCGGTATATCCTCCCCAAATTCCGCAAATATCAAAACTTGGTCGAATGCCTGTGTTTTCCGTTGGTGAATAGCCTTTTTCGCCGGCTAATTCTTCAACATCGATGGCTTTTTTGTATTCTTCAACATCAAAAGGAGCTTTTGCCAATAGTTCACGTTCTTTGGCAGAAACTTCCATAACATCATCGTAAAAACCCGGAATTGTAATGTGGTTATTTTCATCGGTCATCGAGGCAATCATTTTAGATAGCACATTGATAGGGTTAGCCACTGATGCGCCAAACAATCCACTATGCAAATCGCGATTTGGACCTGTTACTTCTACTTCCCAATACGAAAGTCCGCGTAACCCTGTTGTTATGCTTGGAATATCCGGAGCAATCATACCTGTATCAGAAACTAAAATAATATCCGCATCGAGCATGGCTTTATTGTCTTTGCACCATTTTGGCAGATTTGGCGAACCAACTTCTTCTTCGCCTTCTATCATAAACTTAACATTTACTTTTAAAAGGTCGTTTTTAACCAAATATTCGAAGGCTTTGGCATGCATAAAACTCTGTCCTTTATCATCATCCGCACCACGAGCCCAGATTTTACCATCTCTAATTTCGGGTTCAAAAGGAGGACTTTTCCATAATTCCAAAGGATCAACGGGCATAACATCCATATGCGCATAAACCAAAACAGTAGGCAATGCGGCATCGATTATCTTTTCGGCATAAGTTACCGGATTTCCTTCGGTTTCATAAACTTCTGCCTTATCGGCACCTGCTTGTAAGAGCATTTTTTTCCAATACGCTGCGGCTTTATACATATCATCTTTATGGGCAGCAATAGAGCTGATTGAAGGAATGCGAATCAATTCGAATAGTTCATCCAAGAATCGGTCTTTGTTTTCTTCGATATACGTTTTAATTGTTGTCATATCTATTTTGTTTTTGTTTTGTTTGATTTCTTTTTTGTTTTAAACTGGGATTTTTCATAAAGCCCTAATACTAAACCATCTACCAATCCTATTCGAGGAACAAATATGGAAGTTGCTTTGATATGTTTCATGATTTCTAAATATATTTTGCCGGCGGGAACGATCACATCAGCCCTATCTGGACGAAATCCATATTTTTCAGCACGTTCCTTAGATGTCAATTTACGAAGATCTTTATAGCCCTTTTCAAGTGCTTGTAAGGGTAGTGTTTTCATTTCGTTTTCGCCGTATAATTTGGCGTATTTGTTGATATTTCCACCTGTTCCCAAGCAATTAATATGCCCAAAATATGTTTTGTATTGATCGAGCCAGCTATTGATATCATTCCATACTTCTTGTTTGAATTGATTATTTAGCAAACGGATCGTTCCAAGCTTAAAGGATTTACTGTCGAGGAGCTCTCTTCCTCTTTCAAGACTTAGTTCGGTACTCCCTCCACCAACATCAATCAAAAGTGTTAAATCCTCTTTATTTGGAAAAGAAGCGCTATTGACCGAACGGATAATTTTCGCTTCCAAAGCTCCTTCAATTAAATGAATGGTTAAGCCTGTTTCAACCTTAATTTTATGCAAGATTTCAGCTTGATTTTCTGCTTCGCGCATTGCCGCAGTTGCACAGGCGATATAATCGACGGGCTTATAAACATCAATCAAAAGCTTAAAGGCTTTCATGGTGTTTATTAAATTTTTTGCGCGCGAACTGTTAATTTTATGCGTCTTGAAAACGTCTTTTCCAAGTTGGAGAGGAATTCGGATAAGACTGGCTTTTTCTATGCGTATAATGCCTTGTTTTTCAAAAACATTGGCAAATAATAAACGAACGGCATTCGACCCAATGTCGATGGCAGCATATAGCATAATTTCTCTTTTCAAAAGCCAAAAATAATCAGAAATATTTGTCCGACCTAAAGAAAATACAGAATATGAAGTGCTAATTAGCCGATTATATACTTCTTTTCGATTTAAATAAACGTATAAGTCTGCATTTTTTCAATCGCCTTATGGCAAATAATAATTTTCTACCTTTGTTCAAATTCAATTAAAAATAGAGATTATGCTTCTTATTTTTATTCTTTATTTGCTTGCATTAACCATTATTGTTGTTTATTCTGCTAGAAAATCGAAATCGAATTACGACTTTGTATTGGGCGGCAAAAAGATATCCGGTGTTTCTTTGGCTATTTCTGAAAGAGCAACCGGAGAGTCATCTTGGTTATTATTAGGACTGACGGGTCATGCTTTTTTAGAGGGATATAGCACCATATGGGTAGCTTTGGGCTGCGTTCTGGGAATAATTTTTATCTGGACTGTGATGGCGGAACCTTTGCGAAAGCTCACCGAAGAAACGGGTGCGCTTACAATTACCGCTTTATTTACCAAAAAATTTCCGGGTTCGGAGCGTAGTATAGGTGTTTTGTCGGCTTCGATTGTGGGTTTCTTTTTTTTATTTTATATAGCGGCGCAATACAGTGGTGCCGGAAAAGTTTTTCAAGAAGCCTTTGGTATTGATCCTTTTTGGGGAATGATTATTGGCTCGGCAATGGTAACGCTTTATACCATGCTGGGCGGATTTATAACTGTGGTGGCAACCGATGTTTTTCAAGGAATTTTGATGATAATCACACTAATTGTTTTGCCTATTGTGGCCTTGTTTTTTGTAGCTTCAAATCATATTGAAATTGCCGGTACTATTGCTGCGGCTGCTCCTGATTATCTTAGTGCGACTGCAGGTAAAAGTGGTTTCTCCGCAATTATTTTAATACTTAGTGGTATGAGTTGGGCCTTTGGTTATACCGGACAGCCCCAGCTATTGGCGCGTATGATGGCACTCAAAGACAGTAAAAGTGCCGTAACCGCAAAATGGGTAGCCATTCTATGGACCTTATTAGCTTATCTCGGAGCGTTTGGCATTGGAATTCTAGGTTTTGTGCTCGTAAAAAATGGGGTGTTGGGCGAAAATGCTGCCGTTTTAGCCCAGGATGCAGAACAAATTTTACCTGTTATGGTTATGTTTTTATTAACGCCACTACTGTCCGGAATTCTGCTTTCCGGAGCTGTATCGGCAATGATGTCTACCGCGTCTTCACAATTGATGGTTTGTTCCTCAGCAGTGAGTGAAGATTTATATCACGATCTCGCAAAAAATAAGCTTTCCGAAAAGCAAATGCTATGGGTAAATAAGTTGCTGATTGTTCTGGTTGGATTGATAGCCTTTTTAATTGCGCTTTGGTTTTCTGATACGGTTTATGGATTAGTCTCCTATGCTTGGGCGGGAATTGGATCTTCTTTCGGCCCTGCCGTATTGTTGCTATTGTTTTGGAAACGTTTTTCTAAAGCAGGGGTTTTTGCCTCTTTAATAGGCGGAACAAGCTCCGCTATTATTTGGAAGAATTTTTTGCTCGAACCTACCGGAATATCTGAAAGATTAGGTAGTTTTGTCGTTGCTTTTACACTGGCTGTTCTCTTTTCGTTTGTATTTCCGAAAAAAGAAACTTCCGCATAGCTTATATAAAAATGAATAAAACAAAACGGATTGTAGTATTGCTCCTTCTTTCTTTAAGCATTTCCTTTACAGGAAAGGCTCAAGAAGAAAAATCGATGAAAAAGATTGAAATAAGAAAAGCAATTCGTGGAATTTACGATAAAAAATTGGGCGAAAACGGGCAGCGATTGATTGGAGATGTTGAAGTAGAGCACGAAGGTTCTGTTTTATGGTGCGATAGCGCTTATCTATATGGCGAAAAAAACAGTATGGATGCCTTCGGTCATGTGCATATTCAAATGAATGATACGCTTCAACTTTATGGCGATAAATTGTTTTACGACGGAAATTCGCGGATTGCTAAAGTAAAACAGAACGTAAGATTGGAAGATAAAAAGTTAACTCTTTATACTGACGATTTAATCTATAACCGTAATACCAAAGTAGGGGAATACATCGTGTGGGGAAAAGTGGTTGATTCTGCCAATGTGCTTACCAGTAAAACCGGACTCTATTATTCGGATAAAGAGGAAGTTTTTTTTTACGATAGTGTTGTTTTGGTAAATAAAGAACATACTTTAAAAACAGATTCCTTATTTTACAATACCCGATTTAAAACGCTCACCTTTAACGGTCCTACCACTATTGTAGGCGATAGTTCTTATATGTATGCCGAATCGGGTTTTCATAATACGGAAAGCGATTATACACGTTTGAAAAAAAATGCTTTTTTACAAGACAAAGCAAATACTTTACAAGGGGATAGCTTGTATTACGATAAAATGCGAGGCATTGCAGAAGTTTTTGAAAATGTTCAGATTACGGATACCGTCGAGCATTTTGTTGTTCAAGGTGGATATGCCAATTATCGCAAAAACGAACATTTTGCTTATGTGGTTGATCGTGCAATGGCAATTATGATTGAGGATACGGATTCTCTGTTTATTCATGCCGATACCTTAAGGTTATTACTCGACTCGGCTGATAAAGTGGAGCAGTTGTTAGCCTATCATCATATGAAATTTTTTAGAGCCGATTTTCAGGGAATGAGCGATTCTATGGTTTATCAGATGAAGGATTCTGCCATTTATTTTTACCACGATCCCGTTATCTGGTACGAAGATAATCAGTTTATGGCCAGCGAAATACAATTGGTCTTACAGCAAGGTGAACTCGATTCTGTTTTGTTTAAAAAAGATGTTTTTCTGATTTCGCAAGACTCAATCGATCCGCAATATTTTAATCAGATTAAAGGAAATAATATGGTGGGGTGGTTTATCGATAATGATTTGCGAAAAATAAATGTGACCGGTAATTCAGAAACCGTTTACTTTTTATGGGAAGAAGATAAGACACCTGTGGGAATGACCCGGATTAGCGCCGAAGATATGATTATGTTTCTGAAAGATAATAAATTAGAAACGATAACCTATAAAAAAGAACCCAAAGCCAAACTTTATCCACCCGCTCAAATTCCTGCCGATCAGTTAAAGCTAAATGGTTTTAAGTGGTTAATTGAACGAAGACCCAAAAAGAAAGAAGACATTTTTATTTGGGAAGCATTGGACGTGAGTAAAAAAGATGAAAAGACGATAGAAATACAAGAAGATATTTCTGATATTCAAAGTCTAAAAAAATAATGTAGTCGATCTTGTTTTTAGTAAAAGCACTGATCATCAGAAAAATATACGGTTAAAACAAACTGAATTTTACGTATCTTTTTGGATGTAAACGAATATCTTCCAACAATAAATTTAAATCGCGCGACGATTTTTCCAATTCTAAATAAAGCGTATCGTTATTGAGTAGTAAACCAACACTGCCTTCTCCTTTATTTATTTTGTTCATAATCAAACTAAAATCCATCATCGATTTATTTACACTATGCAGTGTGCCGGCGATATTCGATTGCACCAGCGTATCGCTAAGACTGTGAAAATTTGAAATGATTTTTGTTAAACTTTCGTTGTTGTTTTTGAAATTAGTGGTGATCGATTCCAGATTATTTAAGATTTCTTGCGCCTTCGATTTTTCATCAATCACAAACCCGCTGATATTTTGCATAATGGTATCCGCATTGCTTAACGAAGAATTTAAATGCGAAATGCTGCCTTTAATGCTTTTTACCTGTTCTGCACTCAAAGTGGCATTTAAACTAACCAGAATTTCATCGATACTGGTTAATAAATTTTCTGCTCGTTTTTTTAATGGGCCAATGGTTTCTTCAACCTGCTCGGTTAGTGTAGCCGCTAATTTCGACTGGAGTGTATCGCCATTTTGAGCTAAATTTTCTGCGTTTCCCAAATGAAGTGTAACGGCTTTGGTCCCCATTAAATCGGTGCTTAAAATTTCGGCAGTACTGTTTTTTGGAATTGGAAAATCTTTATCAACGGTAAGTCCAACAATAATATTTCCGTTTAAAGCCGGATCAAAATACATTTGGGTTACTTGCCCAACTTGCATACCGTTTATATATACAGGATTTGCTTTTCCTAATCCGCTCACATTATGATAAACCGCGTAAAAAGTTCTGCTACGTGTTAATAGATCTTGACCTTTTAAAAAATTATAGCCCCAAATTAAAAGAATTGCACCTATAATAAATATTGCGCCAATCTTTGTTTCTTTAGAAATTTTCATATGCTCTTCAATCTATTTGTAATTGCAAAGATGCAAAATTATTGTGCTGTTTTGATTGTCAGCACTATTCTTTTCGTTAAAAAAGATTATTTTTTCCTTTAAATATAAGTTTTTATTTGTTGTTTATATCTTTTGCTTCTGTAATACTTATTCTTTCGCCCTTATAAATAGCGACTATAAATGCATCCTGAAAACCCATTTTTCTGATTTTATTTTGCAAATTTACCGCTTCAGTAAAATCATCGGTATCGCCACTGGTATATCGGTATAATCCTTTGTAGAAATAGGCTTTTATATCTTTCAGTTCGGCATATTTTTTTTCCGTTAGTTTTCTGTTTTTCGACAAACTCAAAAATTGTACGCGATAGGATACTTTTTCTTCGCTATTGTCGCCAAGCTTTGGTTTTTGTAGTTGACTCCGATCAATACCAAGTTTTTGCAATTCCAAATTATCGTGGTTTTCTTTAAACGATTTTATCGCATTAAAGATGGCCTGAGCCATTTGGTTTTGTCCTTTGGCTGATAGCAAATAGGCCTCGTCGCTTGGATTGCTTAAAAAACCTAATTCGATAAGCACTCCGGGCATTGCTGTTTTATACAATACCCAAAATCCTGCAGAATTAACACCACGATCGCGAACTGCTGTGTTGAGTTTAAATTCTTTTTGTAAGGTGGAGGCCATTTCAAGGTTTTGGGCCTGAAAACTGTTTTGAAAAAAATTGAATATAATGTGGTTTTCAGTAGAGCTGGGATCAAAACCTTCGTAATTCGTTTTGTAATCATCTTCGAGTAATATGGCCGAGTTTTCGAGCATAGCTACCTTAAGATTATCTTCACTTTTATGCATTCCCATAACATAGGTCTCCGATCCTTTTGGTTGAGATGATGTATTGCTATTGCAATGAATAGAAATAAACAAATCGGCTTTGCTGTTATTAGCAATATTGGCGCGTGTATTTAAAGGGATGAAAACATCTGTTTTGCGTGTATATATAACGTTTACATCTTTAAGATTGCGCTCAACCAAATGTCCGGCCTTTAAAGCAATGGCCAGGGTTATGTCTTTTTCGCGACTGTGTTTTCCGGAAGCGCCCGGATCTTTTCCGCCATGACCGGCATCAATAACGATGCGGTCAACCAGATTTTGGCCTTGTATTTCAGAACTATAGGTTAGTAAAAACGCAATAAAAAAGAGTATGAAACCGTTTAAATAGGGGAATAGTTGATTTATTGGAGTTTTATTAAGTTTCATTTTTTAACGCTTTCTTTGGGTTGTGTCTGTTTATTTTCCTTAGTTTTGGTCTTAAATTTATTGAATTAGAAGGTACTCCTAAATCTATATATAACAAATTGTTAACGTTTTTATCAACAAGATATTTTAAGGCATTCGCTGCCGTTTTTGTTTCCATTGCAATTTCAATGGTTGTTTATTCTTGTGGGAGCCAGAAAATTCCTCCACAGAATAGTATGCAAATATATAATAACAATTCGGCCGATACCGCCTTAATTGGGAATAAAAATGAACGTAACGACTCTTTTTCTGCTAATGACAGTACAACTATTTCTTCAGTAAAGACAAATGCAGATACGCTTGCTACTGATATGCCGGCAGCTATGCAAGAAGATCAACCCACAGTTGATTCCTTGTTACATAACAATCGCGAAATCAATCCAACAAACAACGATAGTATCGTGTCGGATACTGTGATTGCGCAGGGCAAAGAATCGAAATTGGATGCCATCGTCGAGTACAATTCGAGCGACTCTTTGCGTTTCGATATAAAAAACAGAAAGGTTTATTTGTTTAAAAGTGCTGCGATCGATTATGGGAATATCAATTTAGTAGGCGAATATATCGATCTTAATTTCAATAATAATGAGCTGTTTTCTGAAGGTGTCGAAGACGAAAATGGAAAGGTGATTGGGAGTCCTGTTTTTAAAGAAGATAACCGTTCTTTTGAAGCCAAAAAACTACGCTATAATTTCGATTCGAAAAAAGGAATCATCTATGGTGTAAAAACAGAAGAAGGCGATGGGTTTTTATTGGGCGAGAAAATAAAAAAGATGGCTGATGATGTTACTTATATCGAAGGCGGCCAATACACCACTTGCGATCATCCTATTCCGCATTATGCTTTTCGTTTTCAAAAATCCAAAATTATTCCGGGAGGGATGATCATTACCGGACCTGTAAATTTCGAAATAGAAGGTGTACCTACTCCTTTAGTTTTACCTTTTGGATTGTTTCCGAATAATAGCCGAAAATCATCCGGAATACTTGTCCCTACTTATGGTTCTTCGGCCAAGCAAGGTTATTATTTAATGAATGGTGGTTATTATTGGGCATTGAGCGATTATTTTGATCTTACTTTGCGTGGAAGTATTTATACCAGAGGAAGTTGGTCTTTAAATCCCAATTTTAGGTATGTAAAAAAATACCGCTATTCAGGTTCTTTTGATTTTAAATATGGGATCAATATTTTAGGTACTGAAGGCTCGCCAGATTATCAGCGTACCCGAGATTTTCGTATTCAATGGACACATAATCAAGATGCTAAAGCAAGGCCCAACAGTAAATTTTCTGCAAACGTAAACATAGTTACCAGCTCATTTAATCAGTTTGAAACACAAAATACGTTTGAAAGTAAACTGTCCAATACCTTTCAATCGAGTATCAACTATTCTACAAATTTTAAGAAAAAATGGTATTTAAATTTAAACTTGGGCCACAGACAAAATACCTTAAACAAAACTTTTGAAATGACTTTACCCGAGCTTTCGCTTTCTGGCACGCAAATGTATCCATTCAGAAAGAAAGGCAAAGTTGGAAATTTGAAATGGTATGATAATATCTCTTTAAAATACAGTATGACAGCGCGTAATTCTGCCATGATGCCTGATTCTTTGTTTTTGACATCAGGAATGGCGAATTATTTTAAAAACGGAATTAAACACAGCATTCCTATAAGCAGCAATGTTAAAGTGCTAAAATATTTTACCTGGACCAACAGTGCAACATTTACCGAGCGTTGGTATACCCAAACCATCGAAAAATCGTATAGTGTGAGTAGAGATGGAACAGGAACTGTTGTTGAAGACACCATAAAAGGTTTTAAAGCAGCACACGATTATCAACTTTCATCCAGTTTGAATACGAAATTATACGGGATGTATACATTTGGTAAGAATTTTCCGATTCGTGCCATCCGTCACGTCTTAACGCCATCTGTATCATTTAGTTATAAACCTGATTTTGGAGCAGATAAATATGGTTACTATAAGGAGTATTACAACGAACTTCAAGATCAGTTTGTGCAGTATTCTATATTTGAAGGTTCTGTTTATGGCGGACCAACAGCCGGCGAATCGGGGAGTGTTAATATAAACCTGACCAATAATTTCGAGATGAAAGTGCGGGATAGAAACGATACAGTTACCGGAACTCGAAAAATCGTTTTAATTGAAGCACTCACTTTATCGACCAATTACAATATGGCGAAAGATAGTTTGCGGTGGTCGCCATTAATTATGACTGCGCGAACTAAACTATTTAAAAATTTGGATATCCGTTATTCGAGTGCTTTCGATCCTTATATATTGGATTCTACCGGAAATTATAATTTGAATCAATACGAGTGGACTGTAAATAGAAGACTGGTACGTTTGGATAACGCAAGCTGGCGCGTTGGATTGAATTTAAATCTGAAAAACGATTCCTTTAAAAAGAAAAATAAATCGGGGGATGGTGAAAACAGCAAGGAATCAAAAAAAGCAATAATGCCGTGGAGTTTGAATGTGAATTATACTTTTCAATACACCAGCAATCATAATTATGTGGCTTATGAGCTTGAAAAAGATCAGAAAATTGTACAAACTTTGGGCTTTAGTGGCAATATTCAATTAACAGCCAATTGGAAAATAAGCGTTCGCTCAGGCTATGATTTTCAGAACAATAAGATATCTTATACTTCTTTGGATATTTATCGCGATTTGCATTGCTGGGAAATGCGCTTCAATTGGATTCCGATGGGAACCTGGAAGAGCTGGAATTTTGGTATCAACATCAAATCCTCCATGTTTAAAGACCTGAAAGTAGAAAAGAAAAAATCGCATCTCGACTATTAAGCAAAGCCATTCCTTATTTATACTCGTTCTGTTTTTATTTTTTAATAAATTCGTAGGATTATTTCAAATAAACCAAATCATGAAAAAAATCATTCATACAGAAAAAGCGCCTAAGGCGTTAGGGCCATACAGTCAGGCTGTTGAGGCAAATGGGACCTTGTATATTTCCGGACAAGTTCCAATCGATCCAAATACGAATAAAGTCGTAGAAGGTGGAATTACAGAGCAAACCACTCAAGTGATGAAAAATATAGGCGCAATTTTAGAGGCTGCCGGTTATCAATTTTCTGATGTTGTAAAATCGACTTGCTTACTTAGCGATATGGCCAATTTTGCCGCTATGAATGCAGTTTATGGCGCTTATTATACCGAAAATCATCCTGCCAGAGCTGCTTTTGCCGTAAAAGAATTGCCTTTGGGTGTGATGATTGAAATAGAAACAGTGGCTGTAAAATAAAACGTGTTGTATAAAAAATAGATTAAAATGAAGAAATATATTATAGCCTTTTTTGTATTTATCAGTTTAGTAAAAGTTGATTTATATGCCAAAGAAGGAATGTGGGTTCCTTTGTTTTTGCAAGAACTCAACGAAGCGGAAATGAAAAAAATGGGACTGAATATCAGTACCGAAGATATTTATAGCATTTCGCAAACAAGTTTAAAAGACGCGATTGTCATATTTGGTGGCGGTTGTACCGGCGAAGTGGTTTCGGATCAAGGACTGGTTTTAACCAACCACCACTGCGGTTATGGAGCCATTCAAAATCACAGTTCTATTGAACATGATTATTTAACCAACGGTTTTTGGGCAATGAATAAAAGTGAAGAATTGCCAAATCCGGGTTTATCCGTTACTTTCCTGGTTCAAATGCGCGAAGTTAGCGATGCTGTTTTGGAAGGAACTTCCGATACTATGAAAGAAGCTGATCGTCAGAAAATTATCGATGATAATATGAAAAAACTGATAGATGAAGAACCTAAAGAAGAAGGAAATCAGGTAATTATAAAACCTTTTTTCAGCGGAAATCGGTATATCTTATTTGTTTATGATGTGTTTACCGATGTTCGTTTGGTTGGTGCACCACCTTCAAATATAGGTAAATTTGGTGGTGATACAGACAATTGGATGTGGCCCAGACATACGGGCGATTTCTCTGTTTTCAGAATTTATGCCGATGCCAATAATCGTCCGGCAAAATATTCAAAAGACAATGTTCCATATCAACCAAAAACACATCTTAGCATCTCCTTAAAAGGAGAGCAAAAAGATGACTTTACCTTTATTTTTGGTTATCCCGGAACAACCAAAGAGTATTTGCCTTCTGACGAAATTAAGCTGATTACAGAAGTAGAAAATCCTGTTCGAATCAAATTGCGTACTTTACGTTTAAATACAATGAAAGCCGCTCAAAATGCTGATCCTAAGGTGCGTATCCAATATGCACGTAAAGTAGCATCCATTGCAAACAGCTGGAAAAAATGGCAAGGCGAAAACCGTGGCATTAAACGTTTAGATGCGATTGCTGTAAAACAAGAAAATGAAAAAAATATTCAGCGCTGGGTGGATGCCGATCCACTTAGAAAGGAAAAATACGGCAATCTAATTCCTTCTTTCAGAAAGCTATATGAAGATATGACGCCACTTCGTCTGAAATATCAGTATTATCGCGAAGCGGGTATGGGTATAGAACTGCTTAGTTTTGCCAGTCGTTTTAGTCGCTTAATCGATCTGCTTAATGAGCCTGAAGCAGATATGGAAAAAATCAAAAAAGCCAGCGAAAACTTAAAGGCGTATAGCGAAGGTTTTTACAAAGATTATGTGCTTGCTATCGATAAGCAAGTTTCGGCCGATTTGTTGAGCGAATTCGCAGGAGCTTATCCAACGGAACAACTTCCGGAAGAATTGCAAAGCATCAAGCTAAAATACAAAGGCGATTATGTAGCCTTTTCGAATAAAATGATGGATAAGAGTTTGTTTGCTAATCAAAAAGCCATCGAAGCAATTTTGGATAATCCAAGCAAAAAAGCAGCTAAAAAATTGGCTAAAGATCCTGCTTATAAACTTGCCCTGTCGTTTGTCGAGTATGGCCGTACTATAAATGAGGAAATCAAAGATTTAGAGTATCAGTCAACCGCCTTACGCAGAAATTATATGAAATTGCAAATGGCTTACGACACGAATAAAGTTTTTTATCCTGATGCGAATTTTACGATGCGAATTGCCTATGGTTTTGTTGATGATTACAAACCTCGTGATGCCGTGAAATATGAGTATTTTTCAACTTTGGAAGGCATTTTAGAAAAAGAAGATCCAAATATCTACGATTATGTTGTTGAGGATAAATTGAAAGAATTGCATAAAAACAAAGATTATGGCCCTTATGCCGATGCCGACGGTACAATTCATGTGGGATTTACGGCGTCTAATCATACCACCGGAGGAAACTCAGGAAGTCCTGTTTTCAATGCCGACGGTCATTTGATTGGAATAAACTTCGATCGGAATTGGGAAGGTACAATGAGTGATTTGATGTATGATCCTGATCAATGCCGAAATATCTCGCTCGATATTCGCTACTGTTTATTTATCATCGATAAATTTGCCGGAGCCGGTCATTTGGTCGATGAAATGACGCTGATCAAATAATAAACCGATTTAAAAGGTCTTGGAAACAAGGCCTTTTTTTTATTCCTCTTGCAGTGTTTTAAACCCTTTGCCTAATATTTCGCTGGCATTGATCACCGTTAAAAATGCATCTGGATCGATATGAATGATAAAGTCTTTTAAAATGGATAATTCGCGCCGACTAACTACCGTAAAAATAATCGATTTGTCTTTGCCATTATACATCCCTTGACCTTTTAATATCGTTCCACCTCGATTTAAATCGATCAGAATTTTTTGTCGGATTTCTTCTTGCTTTTCCGAGATGATAAACAGCGTTTTATCGTAATCAATGCCCTGAAGCACGATATCAATCACTTTTCCGCTGATAAAAATTACAATCCAGGAGTACAATGGAATTTCCCAACGACCAAAAGCGGCAAGACCCAGTAAAACAATTACCGAATCTACAATAATGAGTAATTGACCTAAAGAGATATGAAAATATTTGGCTAAAATCATAGCAATAATATCAGAACCTCCGGAAGTAGCTCTCGATTTAAAAACAAGACCCAATCCAAAACCAACCAGAACACCTCCAAAAATTGCGGAAAGCAGTGCGTCGTTTTCTACCAAAGGTTCATAGCCATAGGTCCATTCCAACAGCGAAACCCACATCGAAGTGGCAGAAAACCCAACAACTGTTTTTACCCCAAAGCGAGGCCCTAAAAATTTTATTCCCAAAATAGTTAGCGGAATATCCATAGCTAGGGCCGATATTCCGATAGGCAATCCAAATAAATGGTGTAAAATAATAGCAATACCATAAACCCCGCCGGGAGCTAGTTTGTAAGGACTGATAAATAATACAAATCCGGCAGCCATGATAAAGGTGCCCACCATAATTAAAGAATAGACTATAAACCACTCTTTTGAAAGGAATTTTTCTTTTGTTACAAAGGCCATTTTATTTCGATTTTGAAAAAGGCTGCAAAAGTAAATAATTAGATTATTGATTGCTATAATAAACTAAAAATTATAACGTTAATTCTCTGTTAAGCTTTTAAAAAATGAAGCTTAATTGTAAAATTGATGCACTTTTGAATTTGGATTTTATAGAGTGGATAGCTGATATACGTTTAGCAAGACTTTTCGAATAAAAAGAAAGAGGAGTTATTGAATTTTAAGTGCAAAATTGAACACTTTTTATGGATGCGTATTGAACAACTACACTTGGATATTTTTTTTACTTTTACAAGCTTAATAAAGCATACTAATTTGATCTATTCTTTATGGGTAAATGGCTAAAGATAATCGCTTTTTCTTTTTTAATTTTTATTTTGGCTGATAAAGCAAAAGCCCAACAAGAACAGTCGTTTATGCACTTTATGTTTCAACAGGCAAGTTATAATCCTGCCGTAAGCGGAAATGAGCAAAGTATCCGGTTTAATGGATTAATGCGACAACAGTGGGTTGGCCTTTCAGGTGCTCCTCAAACTTATTTAATAAATATACATGCTCCCGTGGCTATCTTAAAAGGTGGTGTAGGAGCCAGTATTATAAATGATCAAATTGCTGCTTTTAAAACTACCGGATTAAAACTAGCCTATGCCTTCAGAAAAGATTTTTGGCAAGGCAATATAAGTTTTGGCTTAAGTGCAGGTTTGATTAATCAATCTATCAATTATGCTTATTTTAATGTTCAAAACGATCCACTTTTGCAGGGCTCGAATGATGCTAGCGGAATGATTTTTAATTTGGATATGGGCATTTATTATGAAGAAAAAGGACATTATTATTTTGGCCTCTCATCCACGCAGATCAACCAGGGCAGTATGGCAATAGAAGGTGGCTCAACATCCTTAAAAAGAAATGTTTATGCGCATGGTGGTTATTATTTTACCTTGCGTCAATTGCCTGATATCGTTTTCCATTCCTCAGCTATGGCCGTATATACTGCCGGAGCTCCCCTTCAAATTGACTTGGGAATGTTAGCCGAATACAATAAAAAGTTTTGGGGAGGCGTTATTTATAGACATCAAAGTGGGCTAGGTCTTATAACGGGTATTTATTACAAACAATTTACGGCTAGTTACGCCTATGAAATAAATACCACGGCACTTTCGAATGGCGGATCGCACGAACTGATGCTTGGGTATCGATTTAAAATCGAGATCGTGAAGGGAAACAAGAGTTATAAAAATACAAGGTATTTATAGAAACATTATTAAATTTGTGTTAGTTTTGCTAGGTTTTACGGTGTAAAATCCAGAACATTAAGATTACTTAAATATGAAAAAAATATTTATTTTTTTGTCAGTCATACTGGCTTTTACAGCTTGTAAAAATGCTGGCAATGGTGAATTAATTGGCGTACAAAAAAGATCGGCTTTTTATCCTTCGGCTCCTTATGGAATGGCCTTTGTGCCCTTAGGATCTTTTACAATTGGAGCCGGCGATCAAGATATTCCATACGCCCAAGTATACGAGCCAAAAACAGTATCTGTTCAGTCTTTTTATATTGATGAAACTGAAATAACAAATAATGAGTACCGCCAATTTGTGAATTGGGTGCGCGATTCTATTGCACGTACTATTATAGCTGAGAAAAGCTTTGAGTTAGCTAAACAATACAAACGTCTGTATAAAAACGATGATCAGGATTTAATTACAGAAGATGAATTGGCTGCTCGTCCGTTAAATTGGGACACCAAATTAAATTGGAATATTACCGATGCTGTAGATCAAAAAAATCCTGAACCCGGTGCGGAAAAGTTGCTCGAAGAAATGTTTATTCCAGCAAATGAGCGCTTTTTCAGACAAAGACAAATCGACTCCAGAAAATTGATATACGAATATTATTGGATCGATTTATTGGCGGCATCAAAAAAGGAATATGCTACCGATAATAGTGGCTATGCGGTAGCCAGCGAAGAAATGCAAAGTGAGCGTGGCGGTTTTGCCAATCGTCCACAAGGTTATCAAGACCGTAGTGTTTTTATCAGAAGAGAAGCGATTAATATATATCCCGATACGCTCGCCTGGATTCACGATTTTGCGTATTCGTACAACGACCCGATGGCTAAAAATTATTTCTGGCATCCAACCTACGATAATTATCCTGTGGTGGGTGTAAACTGGAAACAAGCCAAAGCATTTTCGTATTGGCGAACCGAGATAATGAATAATTATTTAGCTAAAAAAGGTCAGGTAGCCGTAAACGAATTCCGACTTCCAACCGAAGTAGAGTGGGAGTGGGCAGCTCGTGGTGGATGGGAAATGAATCCCTATCCTTGGGGAGGCCCTTATTTAACCAATGAAAAAGGCTGCTTTTTAGCCAATTTTAAACCCCAAAGAGGAAACTATGTAGCCGATGGCGGCATGCAAACAGTTGTGGTAGCGCATTATCCAGCCAACGATTGGGGGTTATATGATATGGCCGGAAATGTTTCGGAGTGGACCTTGAGTGCTTACGACGAATCATCATATAATTTTTCCTGGGATTTAAATCCTGATTATGAGTACAATGCAAAAGAGAATGATCCTCCACAAATGAAAAAGAAAGTGATTAGAGGAGGGAGTTGGAAAGATATTGGTTACTTCTTGCAGGTGACTGCTCGTCAGTATGAATATCAGGACACAGCTAAATCTTATATCGGATTTAGATGTATGCAAACTTACTTGGGTCGTATGGCAGGAGACTCCAGACGGGCCTCAGAAGTTTACCGGTAATTATTAATTTAAACAGAACAAAAACAGTAAATCATGAGTATTAGTCAACTTACAAAAAGCCGTGGATTTAAGAATTTTATGGCTAAATTATATGGCATTGGTGCAGCCATAGTAATTTTAGGGGCTTTATTTAAAATTACACATATCTCTTATGCTGATGAAATGCTATTTGTTGGATTAACTACAGAAGCCATCATATTCTTTTTTTCCGCTTTTGAACCACCCCATGTGGAGCCTGATTGGAGTTTAGTTTACCCCGAATTAGCTGGTATGTATCATAATTTAACTCCTGATGACGATGATTTTATGGATGATGATCTGAATACAAATCAGTCAGTTACTCAACAGCTCGATGTTTTATTGGCCGATGCTAAAATTGATAGTGAGCTGATAGAGAGTTTAGGGGCCGGATTGCGCAATTTAAGTGCTTCAGCAGGCAATATGAATAAACTAACGGACGCCGTTGAAGCCAATTCTGTTTTTGTTGAAAATGTAAAAAATGCCAGCGCTTCGGTTCAGGATTTAACATCAACCTATCAGAAAGCAAGTGATGTTTTAGGGAAAGACATTGAAGCTACAGAAGAGTTTCACGCCAATATCTTGGGCGTGAGTTCTGCCGCTGCTTCTTTATCAACGGCATATGCCGATGCAGCAGAGCATTTAAGCAATGATTTGAGTTCTTCTCAAGCCTTTTCATCCAAAGTGAACGAAGCTGCACAATCTGCTGCAGAGCTTAACGAAGAATATAAGAAATCCATAGCTATGATGCGTCAATCGGCTGAAGCACTCAATTTCTCAAGTGTGGATGGAGCGCATTATAACGAAGAAATGCAGAAAATATCGTATAACCTTACGGCGTTAAATGCAGTGTACGAATTGCAGTTGCAATCGACAAACGAACAAGTAAAAGCATCGGCTCAAGTGCAAGAATCAATGAATCAATTCTTGGATAATTTGAATCAATCGGTAGAAACGACACGACAATATCAACAAGGCGTTCAATCATTAGCTGAAAATGTAGAAGCCTTGAACAAAGTGTATGGAAATATGTTATCAGCTATGAATGTTACGCCCCGCGCTTAATTTAAAATTATGCATTTGAAAAACGACTAGCTTATGGCAGGATTTAAGGAAACGCCTCGGCAGAAAATGATTGCAATGATGTATTTGGTGCTGACCGCAATGTTAGCACTGAATGTTTCAAAAGAGATATTAGAAGCCTTTAAAGTGGTAAACGAAAGTTTGGTAACTACCAACGATAACTTTACCAATAAGGTGAATATATTATATGATGAATTTGAAAAACAATACGACCTAAATCAGGTTAAAGTTGCTCCTTTTTGGGAAAAAGCAAAAGAAGTTCGTGAATTGTCCACTAAATTCATCAATTATCTTGATAGCGTAAAATACAATACCATTATTCATACCGAAGGTATTGAAATAGGCGGCGAAAATGGGATTTCTTACGATTCAGTTAAGCGATTGACTTTGCGCGACCTCAAGCAAGTCGATAATTTCTCTAAACCAACGAATTATTTGGTGGGTATAGAAACGAGTAAAGGGAAAGGTTACGAATTGCAAGAAAAGATAAACCAATACCGTGAAGATCTACTCTCTTTTATTCCCGAAGATCGTCGCTCATCGTTTAATATAGGACTAACTACCAAAGGTAAATTTATCAATGCCGATGGAAGTACCACTAAAGATTGGGTGTATTATAATTTTTACCATACCATTTTAGCTGCTGATGTTACGATCTTAAATAAAATATTGGCAGAAGCCAAAAATGCAGAATTCGATATTGTGAATTATTTAGCATTGGATATTTCGGCTAAAGATTTTAAATTCAGCAAGATAGAAGCTAAGATATTGGCAAATTCGAGCTATGTTTTTCAAGGTGATGAATACAAAGCAGAGATTTTTGTGGCCGCTGTTGACGAAAAAAATAACCCTACCGTTGAATACAGAATGGGCGCAACGGAATGGCACGATGAATTCAGTGCCGGTGCTACAAAAATAGCAGGAAAAAACGGTATGGTTCAGTTGAACCTGCCAACCCGAAATTTAACCCCCAAAGAATATTCTTTCTCAGGAAGAATTATTATTAAAGACCCAACGGGAGCACAACAATCCTATCCGTTTGCAAGCAGCTTTACGGTGGCGGAACCTTCGGCCAATGTGTCTGCAACCAAGATGAATGTTTTCTACCGAGGTGTCGATAATCCTATTCGAATTTCTGCTGCCGGTATTCCCGACCATCGTTTAGATTATTCAATTACCGCCGGAAAAATCAACAAAACAAATGAAGGTTATGTGGTTTCCGGTTTAGGCAGAAACACACTTACGGTTAACGAAGTAACTATAAATGTTTATGCTTTAGGTGATAACGGATCGAAAACCAAATTGGGAGAACAAATATTCCGCCTGAAACAATTGCCCGATCCGGATGTTTTAGTGCGCGGTATGAACGAAGACGGAGGGGTTTTAAAAGGAGAAATTTTAACCAATCCTTACCTTATTTGTCAACTTCCGGAATTTGTCAATTTCGAATATCCATTTGAAGTGAATGCCTTTAGTATGACGGCCTATAAAGCAAATGGCGAATCTTACGATCTCTTTTCGAACAGTGCAAAACTAACTTCAGAAATGGAGCGTTATATTCGTGATGCACGTCGTGGATCGGATATAGTGTTTAAGAATATAAGAGTAAAAGGGCCTACCGGCGACCGAAAAGTGCCGGCTTTGGTTCTTACTTTAAGATAAAAATAGAAATTATGAATAAGCGTATTTATAAATTTTTTGGTGTCCTCGTAATGAGTTTAAGTGTTACGGTTGTTTCCGCGCAATTAACAAGTGGAAATAGGAATAGAGCGGTTGATACGCCAAGAGATAATGTCTTTGAAGAAATTCATACCGAATTTAAAAAGCCTGTGCCTTATCCGCCATTGCGTCAGGCCGATGTAATGTATAAAAAAAGAATTTGGCAGAAGATAGATTTTCGCGAGAAAATGAATCAGCCATTTTATTTTCCTATCGATGCCCATCTGGGGTGGAAAAGTTTTATGTCCACTATTTTGGACGCCTTGCGCGCAGGTGAATTAACAGCTTACGACGACCGTGTGGATGATGAATTTACAACCCCTTTAACGTACCGAGAGCTCGAAGCACGCTTAAAAGGAGTAGCAGATTCAATCGATCAATTTGATCAAAGCGGGCGCTTTTTAGGGAAGAAAATAACCTATCCTGATGAGTATCAAGAAGGCGAAGTAAAAATTTTAAAACTCAAAGAGGTTTGGTATTTCGATAAGCAACGCTCACAAATGATGGTTCGTATTTTAGGTTTAGGTCCGGTTAGAGAATTTATCGATTCTGAAACCCAGGAAAAAAGAGAAGAAACCTTGTTTTGGATTTATTTCCCCGAAGCCCGACCCATTTTGGCAAAAGCTCTGGTCTTTAACCGCAAAAACAGCGGAGCACGCTTAACGTACGACGATGTGTTTTGGAAGCGTTTATTCGATTCATATGTGTATAAAGAAGAAAATGTATATGATCGCGAAATTTCGCAATATGCCATCGGAATGGATGCTTTGCTAGAATCGAATCGGGTTAAAAACGAGATCTTCGAGTTGGAGCAATCGCTGTGGGAATACTAGTTTACCTTAAAAAAGAATAAACTCCGTTTTTCGGAGTTTTTTTTTGCCTTTTAATTGCTATTTTTGTTCTTATCATTCCTTAAAATGGAGCAATACTTAAATATCCCAATAAAATTTGTTAAAGGCGTTGGACCCGCAAAAGAAAGCAGTTTCAAGGCCGAGTTGGGTATTCGGTATTTAGGCGATTTGCTGTATTATTTCCCTTTTCGTTATATAGATAGGAGTAAAATATACCGAATTAAAGAAATTCGGGAAGAAATGCCTTTTGTTCAAATCAAAGGTAAATTGGCTAATCTACAGACTTTAGGTAGTGGCAGATCGACCCGATTAAGCGTTATGCTTCACGATGAGAGCGGATCTATAGAACTGATTTGGTTTGCCGGAATTAAATGGATACGCGAAAAACTAATCTACGGAAAGGAATATATTGTATTTGGACGACCGACTTTGTTCAATAGACGATTTTCCATTTCCCATCCTGAAATAGAAGTCATCGATCCCGATAAAAAAATGGTAAGCAATATAAAATTGCAGCCTTTTTATAATTCGTCAGAAAAATTGACGCGAAAGGGATTGGATTCCAAAGGAATAGCAAGGATTATATACAATGCTTTACAAGGTTCAGGCGGTGTAATTCCTGAAATATTGCCTCCGCTTTTGCTTAAAAAATACCGGTTTGTTTCCCGAGAAAAGGCCTTGCAAACCATTCATTTTCCGGATAATTTAAATCAACTCGAAACAGCTCGGAAAAGATTGAAATTCGAAGAATTGTTTTTTATTCAACTGCGCTTGCTCAAGCAAAAGCTTATCCGAACTGAAAAAGTAAATGGCTATCGCTTTGAAAAAGTGGGCGAAAAATTCAAACGATTTTACGAAGAAAATTTACCCTTTACATTAACAAATGCGCAAAAAAAAGTTATTCGTGAAATCAGAAACGATATGGGCTCCGGAAAACAAATGAACCGCCTGTTGCAAGGTGATGTGGGGAGCGGTAAAACGCTGGTGGCGCTTTTAGGCATGCTGCTTTCTGTGGATAATGGCTATCAGGCCTGTATTATGGCACCTACCGAAATTCTTGCGCAACAGCATTACAATGGGATTTCTAAATTTTTGCAAGGATTGGATATTGAGGTTGGATTATTAACCGGATCAACAAGAAGCAAAAAACGCAAAGAGATTCACGAGCGCTTATTAAGCGGTGAGCTTCATCTGTTAATTGGTACGCATGCCTTGATTGAAGATACCGTACAGTTTAAAGAATTGGGGTTTGTGGTGATTGATGAGCAACACCGTTTTGGAGTTGCCCAACGTGCAAAACTCTGGAATAAAAGCAAGATACCACCGCATGTTTTGGTTATGACCGCAACCCCAATTCCAAGAACACTTGCAATGACATTATATGGCGATTTGGATTATTCTGTGATAGATGAACTGCCTCCGGGAAGAAAAGCCATTAAAACGCATCATTTTTACGATAAAGACCGCTTAAAAGTGTTTGGGTTTATGCGGCAACAAATTGAAGATGGACGGCAAATTTATGTTGTTTATCCGCTGATAAAAGAATCAGAAACCTTGGATTTGAAAGATTTAGAAGATGGTTACGAAAGCATTGTACGCGATTTTCCTCGACCAAAATACCAGATCAGCATCTTGCACGGAAAAATGAAACCGGCAGATAAAGATTTTGAAATGGCGCGATTTGCCAAAGGCGAAACTCAAATTATGGTGTCTACCACGGTTATCGAAGTTGGGGTAGATGTGCCCAATGCTTCGGTTATGGTAATTGAAAA
>JAFGHU010000059.1 GCA_016929955.1 Bacteroidales bacterium
TTCATCATCTCCGTTTCTTAAACCTTCTATTAGTTCTTCGTCGTTATATGTTTTCTTTTTCACTCTATTAATGGTTGATTTTCACAAAACATTACCCAAAAATCTCAATTATTTTTCAACTATTTTTTATGCCATTGATTATCTGGTAGTTGTATTAACCATTTTTTTAACAAAATCGACATAAATTGGCAGATGATCGCTAAAACCTCTATGATATTTCATCCCTTTATAGGTCCGAAACGGCATGTTTCCTAAAAAATGGTCATCTTTTTCCAATAAAAAATCAGCATTAAATATTTGAGCTTCTCCAATTACAAATATACTTTTATCTTGTAAAAATAAAACGGGAGAGACCATTATTTGATCTAATATCCCCCACTCGCCTTTAAATTTGTTTGTTCCTATAGCTCTATTATCCTCTGTCATCATATTTATTAGGCGACAAGTATGTGGATCTTTTCCTGCATTCAAAACTTCTTTAATACTTTTATTTGAAGGATAATCGTTAAAATCGCCCATAACTACAATGGCGGCATTTGGGTTTATTTTTTTTAATTCATCAATTTTATTTGCAAGTTGTTGAGCCACATACAATCTTTTAGGCTCTGAAGCAAGCTCACCACCATAGCGCGAAGGCCAATGGTTAACAAAAATATGCAGTGTATCCTGATTATAGGCTAGCGCATGCACATACAATATATCTCGGGTTTTTATTTCCGGCGCAAAGGGAAAACGAATGCGGATGAGCTCATGATTCAAAACCTGAATTATTTTTGGATTAAATAGCAACGCAACATCTATTCCTCTTCTGTCTGGCGAGTCTTCATGAAGAATTCGATAATCGTATTTGGCAAAGGGCGTTTTATAAGCCAATTGTTTCAATACAAAGCGATTTTCTACTTCGGCAAGCCCAATTATCGCAGGCGGTTCCCAAGAGCCAACAGCCATAATGGTTTTATAAATATGATTCCTTTTTTCCAAAAATCGTTTGTAATTCCAATTCCGAATTCCATGAGGCGTAAACTCCTCATCGTTGCTCAAGCTATCATCTAAAACATCGAAGTAATTTTCCACATTATAAAACATCAGCCTAAAGTTTTGCGGCGTACTTTCTTCTTCCGACGATTTATTTTGTCCGAAAATAGCGGGTGATAAAAAGAGAAATATAAGAAGGAGAGCTTGTGTTTTTCTTTGATGAATACTAAAATTTTTACCCATAACTTTAAGGAGCTTATACACTTGTTCTTAATGTAAAAGAGCCAAAAGAAGATCTAAATCGCGGTAAGCTAAATCAAAAGCTTCACCAATTTCTTTATCTGTGATTACTCCATTGTATAAATAAACTCCGGAACGAAATCCGTTATCACTTAATAACAATTGATCAACGCCTCCTGATTCGGCAATCTGCAAAATAACGGGCATAAAGAAATTGGATAATGCCTGACTTGCTGTTCGAGGAACACCCGATGCAATGTTTGGAACACAATAATGAGTAACCCCAAACTCTTGATATACAGGCTTATTATGCGTAGTTAGTTTTGATGTTTCAAACAATCCGCCTTCATCAATACTTACATCAATAATAACGGCTCCTTTTTTCATTTTCTGAATCATATAGGCCGGAACCCTAAACGAAGGCGTTCCTTTTCGTTTTCGCATGGCACCCAAAACCACATCGGCTGTTTTTAAAGCTTCTTCTAAATTTTTAGGCTGCAATACCGAGGTAAAAATCTTACTTTGAATATTGCTTTGCAATCGCCGCAAACGATACACCGAATTATCAAAAACTTTAACGCTAGCGCCCATCCCAATCGCTGACTTGGCCGCATTTTCACTGACTGTACCGGCACCAATAATAACCACTTCGGTGGGTTTTAAGCCCGGAATTCCGCCCAGCATACTCCCATTTCCGTATTTATGATGTGCCAGGTATTTAGCAGCAATATGTAATGATGAATTCCCTACAATTTCGCCCATCGAGCGAATAATGGGATAAGAACCGGTATTGTCTTTTATCTTCTCGAAAGCAAATGCAGTAATTTTATGCTCAGCTAATTGCGTAAAGTATGTTTTGTCTCTTGATAATAAGGATAAAGTCGTTAAAAGCGTTTGGTTTTTCCCAAGAGCTTCGATCTCTGTTGTGCTTAGGGCAGAAACTTTCAAGATTAGGCCTGCTTTTAACAACTCTTCTTTGTTTTCAATAATAAAAGCGCCTTCGTCGCTATAATGCACATCTTCGTATTGCGAAGCAATTCCCGCACCTTTTTCTACCAATATTTTATGCCCATTCTGAACCAATAAGCCAACAGCCTCCGGACTAAGACAAACTCTACGCTCTGCCTCATCGTCTTCCTTTAATATCGCAATTGTCAGGCTTGCTTTTTTGGGTGAAAAAGCCAATTTTTCTTCTTTTGGAATTAACTGCGATGAAAGCGAATAATTGGAAATATTTTTTTCATTAGCAACCATATATTAAAACCTTTGCTCTGAAGTTACACTTCCCAATAGATGGTACGCAACTCCGTATTGTCTTCTGAATGAATGTTCACGTATACGCAATTATCCGGTAAAAGGTTTTCAATTTTTTCAGGCCATTCAATCAGGCATAAATAACCACTCTCAATATATTCCTGAAACCCAATATCAATGGCTTCCTGCAACGTGTTTAAGCGATAAAAATCGAAATGAAAGATGGGATCACCTTTCGGATTTTCATATTCATTTACGATAGCAAAAGTTGGAGAATTCACAACGTTTTCAACGCCTAAAGCCGCACAAATGACTTTAATAAAAGTGGTTTTACCGGCTCCCATCGATCCATTAAAAGCAAATACATTTGCCTTTCCCATCAATTCAATCAATGCTTCCGCTACTTTGGGGAGTTCTTTTGTAGATTGAATTGTAAACGATTTTTTCATCTGATTCTTCTTATTTTTTTATCACTAAACACTTCTTTTTGACTATTCATTGCCCGCTTTTTTTACAACATCTAGCGGCAAAAATAAAGGAATTTGTCATTATCTTGCCTTTAAATAGACAAAGGGGATAAGCATTTCTTCTAATGAAATTCCACCATGTTGAAAGGTATTCTTATAATGCGCAGCATAATAATTGTAATTGTTTTTATAGGCCAAAAAATCGGCTTGACGTGCGAAAATAAAGCTGGAGCTAATCTGCTGCTTTGGAAGATGGATTTCGTGCGGATTTCGAATTTCAAATACTTCTTTGGGGTTATACGCCAAATTTTTACCCGTTTTATAACGTAGATTCACACTAGTAGCTTTGTCGCCAACGATTTGAACGGGATTTTTCACACGAATTGATCCATGATCAGTTGTTATCATAACATCCACTCCTTTATTCGACAAATATTTAAGCATATCAAAAAGCGGCGAATGCTCAAACCAAGAACGTGTAATAGATCGATAGGCCGATTCGTCTTCAGCTAGTTCTCTTATAATTTCGATATCTGTACGTGCGTGCGACAACATATCAACAAAATTGTAAACGATCACATTCAACTGCTTGTTTAATAAATCGGAAAATTTATCGAGCAATCGCTTTGCAAAATCCATATTTAACACTTTATGATAGGAAAAAGATACCGACTTAGACCAGCGAGCCAATTGTTTTTCCAGCAACGCTTCTTCAAAATTATTTTTGCCTTGAGCTTCGGTTTCGTCTACCCAAAATTCGGGCAACTTTTTTTGGATCTCCAGTGGCATCATACCGGCAAAAAGAGCATTTCGGGCATACTGGGTAGCCGTTGGTAAAATACTGCAGTAGAGCTCTTCTTTATCGCTATAGAAATAAGATTCCAATAGCGGCTCGATACTCTTCCACTGATCGTAGCGAAGATTATCAATAACAAAAAGAAAAAGCGGTTTATCTGCTTTTAGCGCAGGAAAAACCTTCTTTTTCAATAATTCATTCGAAAACAGAGGAATGTCCTTATTATCCGCATTTTGCCAATCGCTATAATTACGACTTACATATTTTCCGAACATCGCATTCGCTTCTTCTTTTTGCTGCATCAATATTTCCAACATCCCCTCATCGTTCGACGAATCCAGGTTCAGCTCCCATTGCACCAATTTTTTATAAATCGCTTCCCAATCCTTGTAATCCACAGCATCGGATAATTCCATACTGATATTTCTGAATTCTTGTTGATAAGCGCTAATTGTTTTTTCAGAGACTAACTTTTTTGTCTCCAGATTTTTTTTGAGCGACAAAAGTATTTGATTGGGTTTTACCGGTTTAATTAAATAATCGGCAATATTAGAACCTATGGCATCTTCCATAATCGATTCTTCCTCGCTCTTTGTAATCATAACTACGGGCAATTGGGGGCGACTCTTTTTAATCCTTTCTAAGGTTTCGATTCCGGACAGTCCGGGCATATTTTCATCTAAAAAAACAATATCAAAACGCTCATTCTCTATCAGTTCGATAGCGTCCATACCATTATTCGAAGCCATCACAGTATAGCCTTTTTGTTCGAGAAACAAAATATGCGGTTTTAAAATTTCAATCTCATCGTCTACCCACAGAATTTTTGTTTGTTTCATCCTCTCCAATTTGTTTTTTTATTCTTCATTATAAAACTGCTCTTGCCAGGCTCTTTTTTATGCGATTGCAAGTTACACTTTCTTGGACGAACCAAAATTGAGTGTGCCTGTTAATCTTTGTTAATTCAATTTCCCGAACAAAACTAAAGATTTAAATGCAAAATTTACGCAAAGATGCGGAACGAACTAGTACTCAAGGCATTTTAGAAATCGAACTGCAAAAGAAAATAAAGCGGCAATGCCTTGATTCAAACTGTTTAAATATCAAATATTTCGTTAATTATCCGAGCAATTCAGCTCAATTTAGTAGCTTTGCCGCGAGTTTGAATTTATTATGCAGCATCAGGAAACAAACAAACGTAAGATTTTTAACGATCCTGTTTATGGATTTATTTCCATACCTAATCCGCTTGTGTTTGATTTAATAGAACATCCTTATTTTCAACGACTTAGAAGAATAAAACAATTAGGACTAACCCATTTGGTTTATCCCGGAGCTATGCATTCTCGTTTTCAGCATTCTATGGGAGCACTTTTTTTGATGGATCATGCTTTACATACCTTACGCGAAAAAGGAATTTCCATTTCAGAAGAAGAGCAAACGGCTGTTTTAATTGCTATTTTGCTGCACGATATTGGCCATGGCCCTTATTCTCATACTTTAGAAGGCGTTTTAATTAAAGGCATTACGCACGAAGAGATAAGCAATCATCTGTTCGACCTTTTAAATAAAACATTCGACGGAAAATTAAGCTTGTCTATTGCCATCTACCGCAACGAATATCATCGAAGTTTTTTTCATCAACTGGTAAGCAGCCAGCTCGATATGGATCGTTTGGATTATATTCGACGAGATAGCTTTTTTACAGGTGTTTCGGAAGGTGTAATTGGCACTGAGCGACTGATAAAAATGCTCAATGTGGTCGACGATAAAATTGTTGTTGAGGAAAAAGGGATTTATTCGGTCGAGAAATTTCTTGTGGCTCGGCGACTGATGTATTGGCAAGTTTATTTACACAAAACCGTAATTGTTGCTGAGCAACTCTTAATACAGATAATTGAACGTGCCAAATCCCTTGCAAAAGAAGGTATTCCTCTTTTTGGTTCTCCTGCATTTCAATTCTTTATCACTCAGCAACCGGATAAGAAAACTTTTTTTTCAAATGCAGATGTTTTAAGCCATTTTGCAGAATTAGACGATTTTGATGTTATGGGTGCGATTAAAGTTTGGACAAAACATCCCGACAAAAGCTTATCCCTGTTAAGTCGGATGCTTATCCATAGAAATTTACCAAAAATCAGAATTGAAAAAGAGAAATCCAACGAAGACGAAATCATTAAAAACAAAACAGCCGTCGCTGCTCAATACGGCATTCCTTATAATGAAACCGGACATTTTGTAGTAACAGGTACAGTTAGCAACCGCGCTTATAATATTGAGCACGAAGGCATATTTATTGCTTCAAAAAATGGCGTTTTAACGGATATTGCAACTGCATCGGATAATTTTAATGTCCGAACGCTATCCAAACCGGTAAAAAAATATTTCTTTATTTCTCCCGGAATATTAAAATAGCTAATCGATAATTAGATTAAAAACATTGATAACCATGATATTTACTGCAGATCAAATTGCAAAAGCCTTAAATGGAAAAGTAGAAGGCGATAAAAATACAGAAGTTCAAACGCTTTCAAAAATTGAGGAAGGAATAGCAGGCTCGCTGAGTTTTTTAGCCAATCCAAAATATACTCCGTTTATATATGAAACCAAAGCCAGCATTGTAATTGTTAATGATGATTTTAAAGCTTCAAAGGCAATAAATTGTACACTTATCCGTGTTAAAGATGCCTATTCAGCATTTTCACAATTACTTGAAATGTATAATCAAGTAAAAATGAATAAAACCGGAATTTCTAAGCAAGCAGCAATAGCAGAAACAGCAAAAATTGGCGAAAATGTGTATATAGGAGAATTTGTTGTTATTGGTGATAATGCCGTAATTGCCGACCATGCAAAGCTTTATCCGCAAACCTATGTTGGCGAGAATTGTAAAATAGGCGAAAACACCACGCTTTTTGCCGGTGTTAAAATCTATTCCGACTGTGTGATAGGCAAGAACTGTACGCTTCATGCAGGTGCAGTAATTGGTTCTGACGGATTTGGTTTTGCTCCACAAGTCGATAAGAATTATAAAAAAGTAGCTCAAATCGGGAATGTTATTATCGAAGACAACGTTGAAATTGGAGCAAATACTACCATCGACAGAGCAACATTAGGATCGACACGGATTAGAAATGGAGTTAAACTTGATAATTTGATTCAAGTTGCACACAATGTAGAAATTGGAGAAAACACCGTAATAGCAGCACAAACTGGCATTTCCGGATCAACAAAAATTGGCAAAAACTGTATGCTTGGCGGTCAGGTTGGTTTAGGCGGCCATATTAACATTGGTGATGATGTTAAAATTGGTGCACAATCAGGTATTATCAGCAATATTAAAGACGGACAAACCATACTTGGCTCACCAGCTATCGATGTAAGCAATTTTATTAGATCGTCGATTTATTTTAAAAAATTACCCGAATTAGCCAGGAAAATTAGTGCGCTAGAGAAAAAGCTCACCGACAACTAAAGCTTTGTTTTTTTGTATTTTATATTTTAATACATTTGCACTCGAAAACAAACTAACCGTTAATCGTTTAATTTTAATTATTTTACACCAATTAAGCTTTTGATTTGATGGCAAAATTAAAACAAAGAACACTTAATAAAGAAACTCAAATTTCGGGCGTCGGATTGCATACCGGGGTTAACACAACTATAAAGTTTAAACCTGCAGCCGTTAATTACGGGTTTCGATTTGTACGTACCGACCTGAAAGACAAACCTATTTTAAAAGCAGACGCCAAAAATGTAATAGACACTTCGCGCGGAACTACTATAGAACAAAGTGGCGCCAGAATGTATACTATTGAGCATGTGCTTGCTGCTTTGGTGGGGCTCCAGATTGATAATGTATTGATGGAAGTTGATGGCCCCGAAATTCCAATATTGGATGGCAGCTCCAAATTATTTGTCGATCTTTTTGAAGAAGCCGGAATAATTGAGCAAGATGCGGATCGAAATTATTTTGAGCTTAACGAAACAGTTACTTATAAAAACGAAGAAAAAGGAGTGGAATTTATTGCCATTCCATCAGATACTTACCGTTTAAGTGTAATGGTTGATTACGGTTCCGAAGTTTTAGGAACACAATATGCCGAAATCAATGCCATAGAAGATTTTAAAAAAGAAATATCCGGCTCCAAAACATTTGCCTTCTTGCACGAATTGGAATTCTTGTTTAAGCAGGGTTTAATAAAAGGAGGCGATTTAAATAATGCACTGGTTTTTGTAGAAAATCCTGTATCGCAAGATGAATTAGACAGAATGGCTAATGCTTTCGGTAAGCCCAAAGTTGCAGTAACCCATAAAGGCTACTTAAACAATGTTGAATTAACCTTTAATAACGAACCTGCGCGTCATAAATTATTAGATGTTATAGGCGATTTGGCCTTAGTTGGGCAACCGATTAAAGCCCATATTATTGCAAAAAAGCCCGGACACTTTAACAATGTTGAGTTTGCCAAACTTTTGCAACAAGCTGCTGTTAAATCAGAAAAACTAAAAGAAACACCGATCTTTGATGCAGCCTTTAAACCCGTTTATGATATCAATGATATTATGAAATTACTCCCTCACCGACCTCCTTTTTTATTGGTCGATCGCATTTTGCAAATTTCTGAAAATGGGGTAATTGGGTCGAAGAATGTAACAATGAACGAATCGTTTTTTATTGGCCACTTTCCCGAAGAGCCAGTAATGCCTGGCGTTTTACAAATAGAAGCTATGGCACAAACCGGAGGTATTTTGGTGTTAAGTACTGTGCCCGACCCTGAAAATTACCTAACTTATTTTATGAAGATAGATAATGTAAAATTCAGAAACAAAGTCGTTCCGGGCGATACCCTTTTCTTTAAACTAAATCTGATTTCTCCTATACGAAGAGGAATTTGTCAGATGAGAGGGATTGCCTATGTTGGAAATAAAATTGTAATGGAAGCCGAAATGATGGCGCAGATTACCAAGAAAAATTAAACAAAATGAATCAACCCTTAGCATACGTACATCCTCAAGCCAAAGTGGCTAAAAATGTTGTAATTGAACCTTTTGTTAACATTGAAAAAAATGTTGAAATTGGAGAAGGCACCTGGATAGGATCAAACGTAACCATTATGGAAGGTGCACGCATCGGAAAAAATTGCAAGATTTTTCCGGGAGCAGTTATATCAGCCATTCCACAAGATTTAAAATATGCCGGTGAAGAGACCATTGTAAAAATAGGCGATAATACAACAATACGAGAATTTGTCACCATTAATAAAGGCACAAAAGCCAATATGGAAACAGTTGTAGGAAACAATTGTTTATTAATGGCTTATGTGCATGTGGCACACGACTGTATCATTGGCGACAATGTGATTTTGGCCAATGCCACTACACTTGCCGGACATATAGAAATTCACGATTGGGCTATTGTTGGCGGCCTTTCAGCCATCCATCAATTTGTAAAAATCGGGCGGCATACAATGATTTCGGGTGGCGCTTTAGTTGTAAAAGACATTCCTCCCTACACTAAAGCGGGCAGAGAGCCTGTTTCCTACTTAGGAATCAATTCCATCGGTTTAGGGCGTAGAGGATATACTCAGGATCAGATAAATTACATTCAAGACATCTACCGCGAATTGTATTTGCGAAACAGAAATGTATCGCAAGCTGTACAATACATCGAATCAAGTATGCCCTATTCAGCTGAACGCGATGAGATCTTGCTTTTTATCAATAATTCTTCGCGAGGAATAATGAAAGGAATCTTTAAAAAATAATAAAACATAATGGCAAATACCTCAGATTTTAAAAATGGATTAGTAATCGAATTCAATGGCGAATTATTCTCGATAGTTGAATTCCAGCATGTTAAACCAGGAAAAGGCCCTGCTTTTGTGCGCTCAAAGCTAAAAAATTTAAAAACAGGAAAAGTAATTCCGAATACATTTACCGCCGGTGTAAAAATTAATGTCGAACGTGTAGAAAGAAGAAGCTATCAGTTTTTATATAGTGAAGGTGAAACCATGCACTTTATGAATAACGAATCGTTTGAACAAACCTATATCGACAGAGCGCTTATTGGCAAACCTGCCGACTTTCTTAAAGAAGGCCAATCTGTAGAGATTCTTTTTCATGCCGAAACAGAAACTCCTTTAACTGTAGATTTACCAGCCTATGTGGTTTTAGAAATTACGTATACAGAACCTGGAGATAAAGGAAATACGGCCACCAATACCTTTAAAGATGCTACCGTAGAAACCGGTGCAACTGTTAAAGTGCCTTTATTTATTAATACCGGTGAATTAATTAAGGTGGATACCCGCTCAGGAGAATATTCAGAACGCGTAAAAGCTTAATATCAAAAAAGACATTCAGAATTTAGCAGGAATTTTTTTCCTGCTTTTTTTGTTTATGCGTACTCCTAATTCCGACAAAGTAATTTACGGTAAATATAAGGCTATTCATTATTAGCAAATGAATCAACAGATTCCGTATCGATGAGTGTAGTACTTATTTCTTTCAGGTTAAGTATACCAAAAACAAAGGCAAAAATTAAAGAACCTACACCAAAAACAAAAATACTTATTCGCCAATCAACCAATAGTTTAGCGCAAACAATAAGGAAGCCTACAACAAAAATTACAAAGAGCAGAATTCGAATATAAAAATGGAACGGGAAATGAATTTTTAGTTTTTTAAACGCAAAAAATTGATGTAAAAACAAACTCGAAAACAAAGCGGAGACATTTGCAATGGCAGACCCCAAAGCAAGATAGCGTGGAATTAATAGCACATTTAATGTAAAACTCAGCAACATACTAAAGGCCGCGATGCCAATTAATATTTTTAAATTGCCATTTGCCGTTAATAAAGTAGCAAAAACATAAGAACCCGCAACGGCGATCGTTCCAAATATCATTACCGATAAAACACTAGCCGATTCATTGATATGATCTACATACAGCAATTCCATTATTTCTTTACTATACCACCAAAACCCCATGGTCAAAATAAAAGTGGCTGTAAACAAAAGCATGAGTGGCATTTTTATCATTTCGTTTAAGGGCTGTTTTTCTTTAATCATTTTCGAAAAAATAGGAAAAAGCAAAAGCGAGAAAAGATAAGCAAACTGATTTGCCGCGTCCATAATCCGAAAAGCATGGGCGTAAATACCCACTTGAAGGTCAGCGTCAGCCGGCGCTAAGCGCTCTAATAAAACACTATCGATACGGTGATAGAGTGTCATTAGCAGAACTAAAATGGCAAATGGCGCACTTTTTTTAAGAATCATCAGGAAAAAAATGGGGTTCCAACTTAAACGTCGAAAGCGCGATTTAAAGCGCACAATGATAAAGCCAACCAAGGCCACCAAAGTATATGAAATCGTTTGTGCATAAACAAACCAATCAATTTTAAATGGCGACTTACTCACATTTCCCCATAATAAAACCGACATTATAAGGATCATAAGTATGCGGTCTAAAACCGACATCAAACCTTCTGTTTTAAACATAAGCATTCCACTTATATTGGAACGCAAATACATTATAAAGGAAATGAGGAACTGATTAAAACCAACCAAAGCCAGTAATCCCAGTTGATGTCCACGATAACCAATCAATAAAGCAATACCGAAGGTAGCTACAAAATAAGCAATAGAAAGCAATAGCTTAAGTGTTAAAATACCGGAGAAATGCTTATTTAATAGCGCAGAATGCTGTGCAATATTTCTAGTATTAAAATTTGTAATGCCTAAATCAAGCAAAATATTAAACAAAAAAGAAAAGTTTAGGAGCGCATAGTAAAACCCGAATTCCTGAGAACCAACCACATTTTGCACCGTGCGATCAATTCCGAAAATCCAAAAAGGTTTTATCAATATATTGAGAGAAACAAGTAAAACCAGATTTGTTAAAAATTTACGCTTCATAAAATATTTTGCCTAAAGCGTGTTGTTCCTCACACTTCTTTTATCTTTGAACAAATTTATTAAATAATTGTGATGCTAGCCTAAAAAAGCTTTGCAGTCAAAATGGAGGGCTTGTTTTTTGGATTTGTTTTCCTGTTTAAGCAAAAAACGCAAATAAAAATCACGTGTAAGTCAATAAACGACCGAAAAAAATGAATATATTATTGATTGGTTCTGGTGGCCGAGAACATACTTTGGCCTGGAAATTAAAACAAAGTCCTAAACTGACTAAGCTTTATATCAGTCCGGGCAATGCAGGAACCGCTTCATTAGGAAGCAATGTTGCTATAGATTGGAAAAATTTTGACACATTCAAAGCATTTCTTCTCGAGCAAAAAATAGACATGCTAGTTGTTGGACCAGAAGATCCGCTTGTTGCCGGACTTCACGACACTATTGCCTCAGATGCTGAAACAAAGCATATTGCCGTAATCGGGCCAAAAAAACAAGCTGCCCAATTAGAAGGCAGTAAAGATTTTTCGAAAAAATTTATGTTAAAATACGGCATACCCACTGCCAACTACAAAAGCTTTACCAAAGAAACTCTGGACGAAGGTTTTAAGTTTTTGGAAGATATAAAATCGCCTTATGTGCTAAAAGCCGATGGTTTAGCTGCCGGAAAAGGAGTTGTTATTTTAGACCATCTCGACGAGGCTATAACCGAATTTGAATCCATGTTGAAAGATGAAAAGTTTGGAGCAGCAAGCAAAACAGTACTTGTTGAGGAATTTTTGAGTGGAATTGAATGCTCCGTATTTGTTTTAACCGATGGTATATCGTACAAAATCCTTCCCGAAGCCAAAGATTACAAACGCATTGGAGAAGGCGATACCGGACTAAATACCGGTGGAATGGGATCGGTTTCTCCGGTTAGTTTTGCTGACGAAGTTTTTATGAAAAAAGTAGAATCCCGCATCATCGAACCCACTTTAAATGGTCTAAAGAATGAGAAAATTGATTTTACGGGTTTTATCTTTTTCGGATTGATAAAAGTAAATGGAAATCCCTATGTAATAGAGTACAATGTTAGAATGGGAGACCCTGAAACAGAGTCGGTTATTCCACGACTGGAAACAGATTTGCTCGAATTATTTATAGCGGCTGCTGATAAAAAACTATCCACAAAAAAAGTCTTGTTCTCGACTAAAACAACAGCATCGATTATGCTAGTTTCAGGAGGTTATCCCGAAAACTATGAAAAAGGAAAAATCATTAAAGGATTAGATTTAGTAGAGGATTGTCTGGTCTTTCATGCCGGCACAAAAGAAAATGAGCGAGGTGAAATTATTACAAATGGCGGTCGCGTTTTAGCATTAACCGCCTTTGGCGAAACTAAGGAAGAAGCTTTGGCCAAAGCATATTTGGAAGCAAATAAAATTAAATTTGAAGGAAAATATTATCGCACAGATATTGGTTTTGATTTATAAGATAAACTGCTGATGTTACTTAAGCTTTTTAAACAATCGTATTTTGCACAAATAGCGTTCTTGTTTTTATTTACGCTTATTATTTGGTTGCCGGCATTTATCAAGCCCTATCCGGTAATTATGTCAACATCAAATCTTTTTACAAGTTTTCTTTTTACGCCCCCATTTTTAAACACCAATGTGCTGAGCGTAAGTCTTGGTTTTGTAGTGGTATTGGCGCTTGCTTTTTTCTTATCTTTTATCTTTTCAAGTCATAATTTAACGCACCGAAATAGTTTTTTAGCCGGTTTCTTATTTGTCCTGTTTTTAAGTCGCACCCCAGGTCATTTAGGACTGAATCCAGCATTGATTTCTTTGCTTTTTTTATTGCTAGCCTTAAAAAAATTGCTCGAGAACTTCAAATCTGCACAGAGTTATAATTTATTATTTACGGCCTCTCTTTTGTTTTCTTTTGCCAGTTTATTTACGCCGTCTGTTTTATTATTATTTCCTATTATCTGGGTCAACCTTATTATTTTTCAATCTTTTAACTGGCGGAGTATACCCATTAGCTTAGTGGGACTGATAAGCCCTTATTTTTATATTGGAATTGCTTATTTTATGAATGATAAAAGCCCGCTTTTTTTCGAACAGATGAAAGCGATACTCTTATCAAGCATTCAAATTCCGGATCTCCCAAAAACGCATGATATAATCGAGTTAGTAGTGGCTGCTTTATTACTTTTTATTGCAAGCACCTATACTTTATCTCGAATAGGAAATCAGGTGATTAGCATTCGAAAAAAAACAACCTTTATGTTCTGGTTTTTAAGTTTAAGCATACTGCTTTCATTTATCAATGTTGATTCAAGCGCTCGCGAAATCGTGTTTATTCCTTTTTCAGCAATACTGGGCTATTATTTTAGCGTAGTAAACCGACAGTTTTGGGCCAATCTTTTTATTAGTTTGATACTTATTATGATTCTGATTCAAAATTACAGCATTCTGTTTTATGCTTAAATTACGTTTTATCGATGACCATAAACTGGAAGCGGGCTGCGACGAAGCCGGCAGAGGTTGCTTAGCAGGCCCCGTTTTTGCCGCCGCCGTTATTTTACCCTTCGATTTTAAAAACGAACTCCTTAACGATTCAAAAAAACTAAACGAAAAAAACAGGAATATCCTGCGCAAAATTATCGAAGAAGAAGCCGTGGCCTGGGCGGTTGCAAGTATGTCGCATCAGGAAATCGATGAGATTAATATTCTGAATGCCAGTATTTTTAGCATGCATAAAGCGATAAAAAAACTTCCGATTCAACCCGATCGCTTGTTGATAGATGGAAATCGATTTAAGGCTTTACCTACTATTGAACATCATACCATTGTAAAAGGAGACGGTAAATATTTGGCTATTGCAGCAGCCTCTATTCTGGCAAAAACTTATCGTGATGCTTATATGGATAATATTCATAAAGAATTTCCAGCCTACGATTGGATCAAAAACAAAGGTTATCCAACACTTAAACACCGAGAAGCGATTATGGATTATGGCATTACACCCTACCATAGAAAATCTTTTCGCTTGTACGGACAGTTAAAATTAAACTTGTAATAGACACACTTGCTATACATCTTTTCCTATTAAAAATTGAAACCTCTACATAGGTTTTATCAGCTTTTCCAAGGATAATATACACCTTAAAACACCGAATTTCTGTTAATAAACTGACAACTTTTGTGCTTTATCCATTAAAGTAAAAGATAAGCTTAGGTTTGTTGAAAAGGATAATCAACTAAACCATCGTAATTATGAAAACAGCACTGATATTAATTGTATTGTTTATTTCTACCCAAGTGTTTGCTCAAGAAAAATACTTGAGCATTACAAACCTGAACAATGGAAAGGAAACTAGAATAAAAGAAAACTCCAGAATTAAACTCAAAACGCTGGATGGAGAAAAGCTAAAAGGAAAATTTCAAATTTCTGACGATAACCACATCAGGCTTGCTTCTCAAACAATTCCACTAAATCATATCGACAAAATAAAGCGCAATCCCTTAGTTATGACTATTGCTGTTGACGGAATATTACTTGTAGGAGCAGGCGCATCAGCCTATGTTGGTTTAGCACTTGCTATATTTGGTGGTAGTGGAACCTTGTTGTACACACTACCTTTTGTCGGTGGATTTATATACGGGGCGGCAAAATCGCCTAATATCCTGCCTGCTTATCAGAGGAAAAACAATTTGCAAATTGAAATTAAACCCTAATCGGCTCACCTATAATTGGTATAACACAAATCCTATCTTTTTGTTAAATCACTTAACCTAAATTAAGCTCGATTATTTTAGCTTTCTAATTAAAAGAAATGGATAAAATTATACATCTGGCGCATTCAAGAGGGCAATCAAAATACGAGTGGCTTGATTCAAAACACAGCTTCAGTTTTGCTTCTTACCATCATCCTGAGCGCATTCATTTTGGTGCTTTGCGCGTTTTAAACGATGATATTATAGCGGCTTCCTCAGGTTTCGGAAAACATCCACACGACAATATGGAAATCATTACTATTCCCATCGATGGAGCATTGAAACATAAGGACTCTATGGGTTTTGAGCAGATTATTGATATTAACGATGTACAGGTAATGAGTGCTGGTACCGGGATTTTTCATTCCGAATTTAATGCCAGTACTGAACAGTCCGCCAATTTTTTACAATTGTGGATTTTTCCTGATACCAAAAATATAAAACCCGGCTACGATCAAAAACATTTCGATCCAGCGGAAGCACAAAATAAATGGCAGCTGCTCGTTAGCGATGCAAATAATAGGCGTGAAAATGTGCTGGGAATTCGTCAAAAAGCAAACATCTCAAGGGTCTTTTTAAGCGAAGGTTTTGAGTTAAATTACACGCTCAAATCGAGCAGTTTCGGTTGTTATTTGTTTGTAATTTCGGGTGAAATAGATCTCGATGGTGATCATTTTTCAGCCAGAGATGGTATAGGACTCTCTGCTATTTCCAGTTTCAATATAAAAGCAAGAAAAAACGTTTATTTACTTAATATAGAAATTCCAAATATATAAATAATTAATAATCAACACTATGAAAGCAATTAAATCAATTTTAGCAATAGCTCTGCTGATGATCAGTCTCGGAGGCTTTTCACAAAATTTAGCTGTAGATACCCAAAATTCGATCATAAAATGGCATGGCAAAAAAGTAACCGGCGAGCATTTCGGAACGATAAAACTTAAGGATGCAAGCCTAAAAATGATTGATAACGCCATTGTCGGGGGTGAATTTACAATCGATATGGCCACCATTAACAATACCGATATTGAAGATGCCACTTACAAAGCAAAATTAGAAGGTCACTTAAAATCGGATGATTTTTTCAGCGTTGAAAAATTCCCAACTTCTAAATTGATCATCAAAAGCAGTACACCTTTTGTAAATAATGTGGCCAATGTTAAAGCCGACCTTACGATAAAAGGAATTACGCACCCTTTAGAATTTGAAGTTCGGAAGATGGATACTAAATTTACAGCCGAGATTGTTGTGGATCGTTCAAAATTTGATGTAAAATATAACTCAGGTTCCTTTTTTAAGAATCTGGGAGATAAACTAATTTACGACGATTTTACTTTGACCGTAGCTATTGTAACAGAAAAATAAGTTCCATTTTTGTTTATTTATAAAGCCGATTTGATGCATTTTCAAATCGGCTTTTTTATTTCAAGATCAAAAAACATTAACTTTGAGATTGAAAAAGTATCGTATGACTATACTCCAACAAGATAAAATAAAACTCCGTCAACTTGATATCAAGGATGTAGATCGATTAGCCGAAATAGCCAATAATCGAAAAATAAGCATCAATCTACGCGATGCTTTTCCAAGTCCTTATTCAGAAGAAGATGCCAGAAGCTTTATTCAGATGTGCTATAAACAGAATCCAAGTACGATTTTTGCCATAGAATACGAAGGTATTTATGTAGGCAATATTGGCTTGGAATTAGGAAATGATGTCTATCGAAAAAGCGCTCAAATCGGTTATTTTATCGATGAAGCTTTTTGGAATAAAGGGATTGTAACCCAAGCCGTTATGCAATTGACTGCCTTTGGATTTGAAACTTTGAATATGGAAAGAATCCATACCGGTGTTTTTGAATTCAATAGAGCTTCGCAACGCGTCCTAGAAAAATGCGGATATCATAAAGAAGGTGTTTTTCGAAAGGCGGTTTTAAAAAACGGAAAACTTTACGATGAAATTCGCTATTCTAAACTTAAAAATGAATAGTATTTAGATCCGATAAAACGATGTAACCTTTATTTATGAGTTCTGTAATTTTTTTAAATTAATCCTCAACCTTTCCAAAAATATTTGATAAAAAAAACATCAATATTACTACATTTGTCCCTGCATTATGGTAAAGAAAAGAAGACGGATAAGCGATCGATTAATGATTATGAGCCGGAAGATGCCTTCCAATCGCTTAATGATTATTTTAAGTATTATTGTTGGATTATTATCCGGTTTGGTGGCTGTAATAGTAAAAAACATCGTCTTTTTTATCCAACAACTACTTACCAGTGGTTTTGAGAACGATTACTCCAATATCCGCTATGTATTTTATCCTGCACTCGGTATTTTTATTGTTTTAATCTTTATCAAATACATTCTTCGTCGACCTGTTAGAGATGGAATTCCTAACGTCTTGCATTCCATTTCAAAAACCCATGGTAAAATATCGCCACACAATACCTATTCATCGGTCATAACTAGTGCTTTTACGGTTGGTTTTGGTGGATCGGTTGGACTAGAGGGGCCAACAGTTGTAACAGGAGCAGCTATTGGATCTACTATAGCAAAAACATTGGGACTTAGCTATAAACAAGTCGTAACTGTACTCGGATTTGCTGCAGCTGCAGCGATGTCGGCCATATTTAAGGCGCCTATTGCTGCCATTGTATTTGCCTTGGAAGTGATCTTATTTGATATGACAATGACGGCCCTTGTGCCCCTTCTTTTGGCCTCCATAGTAGCCGCACTTACCTCTTATGCTTTCTTAGGCCAAAATGTTTTGTATCCTTTTCAAGTGGAATACACCTTCGATTTATCTGAAACTTTATACTATTTTGGATTGGGTCTTTTTGCCGCTTTAATATCCGTATACTACATTAAAGGTTATGTGTATAGCGGCAAAATATTTGAGAAAATTAAGGGATGGTTTGGAAAATTTATTACCGGAGCCGGAATTCTTGGATTGTTAATCTTTTTACTGCCTTCATTATACGGCGAAGGCTACGAAGCCATTAATACAGCGCTAAAAGGCGATTTAAATTTTGTTTTCGATAACAGTATCTTTTATGGTTTTAAAGGCAACGGTACCTTTGCATTGTTGCTTTTATTGGCTATTATTTTACTTAAAGTAGTCGCCACGTCTGTTACTTTTCGCGCTGGTGGAATTGGAGGTGTTTTTGCCCCTACGCTTTTTATAGGTGCGATGACAGGATTGTTTTTTGCTAAATTTCTCAGTTATATCGGGCTTATCGATTTGCCCGTAAGTAATTTTGTTTTGGTAGGTATGGCCGGACTCTTAGCCGGAGTTGTGCATGCACCGCTGACCGCTATTTTTCTTATCGCTGAAATTACGGGTGGTTATTCTTTGCTCTTTCCAATTATGATTGTGGCAACAACATCTTATGCCATAACACGAATGATGTCACCAAGATCGATATATACCATTCAGCTTTCGAAGCGCGGCGATATGCTCACTCACCATAAAGATAAAGCTATGCTTTCGATGATGAGCATTGCCCCATTAATAGAGAAAAATTTTAGTACCGTTTCACCCGAAGCTAATTTAGGCGATCTGGTAAAAATTATTGCGGATTCAACACGCAATATTTTTCCGGTGGTTGATGATGAAGGCAATTTCTTCGGCATAGTTATTATGGATCAAATCAGGCATTTGATGTTTCAACCCGAATTGTATCAAAAGACAAGTGTTCGCAGCCTACTGTTCTACCCTTCTTCGGTAGTTTTGCTTAAAGATGATATGGAAACCGTAGCGCAAAAATTTCAGCATTCAGGAAAATATAATCTTGCCGTTTTAGACAATAATAAATATTTGGGCTTTGTTTCACGGGCAAACGTATTTTCGAAATATCGTCAGCTTTTAAAGGATTTTTCCGACGACTAACTCTCTAAAATCATCGATCTAAATAGTTAATATCCAGGAGCCTTTGAATTTTTTTGCGTATTTTCTTAAGGCATCATCGGCTTCTTTTTTATTTGTAAAATAATCGATGGCCAAACGAATTTTATTGTCGCGTTCGACTAAAATTGCGTTTGGGTAACCCATTTGCTTATAGCTTTTTACCGCATTTATTGCATCCTGCCTATTTACATAACTACCAACGGTTATATAATAAATTGGCGCTTTATTCTGATTTGTTTGAACATGTGTTGCTCTATATTCGGGAGCTGCTTCGTTTAATACTTTTAGCGAAGTTCCACACACTTTTGTTTCCACTTCAAAATCAACAGTTTTCCCAAACCATACGAGTGCATATCCATTTTCGATACCTACGCCTATAGCATTCCAGGAGTTTGATTTCCAAGTGCCTTTATTAAGTAAAATTTCATTACTTGCCTTGTTATCACGCCAAAAGCTCAAAATCTGACGAGGTGTATTTTTTAGATTCGACCAATAGGTAAGCTCGTAAGCTTCTGATGGGTAGCCAATTATTTCTTTGGCTTTCATTCGTACATTGTTCTTTTTCGATTGCTCAGAAGGAAAGCAAATAGATTTCCAAGCGCCCTTATTCGACCACGAAAGCATAGTACAAACGGAATCCGCATGATAATTTGCATCCAGATCGCGAGCATGCGTGATGGCCACATAACATAAGGATTTTGACAAAGCAACTTCAGGCAAAGCAAATGCCTTTCTATAGTCATTTATTAATTGATAGAGCTGATATTCTTCAGAACTGATGCAAAAATCATCGGGAATAGTATCCGTTTGAGCCATCGTTTTTGCATTGAAACCAACGAATCCAATAAGCATAAACAAGAAGAAAACTGCCTTTCTCATTTGCTCCATCATTTTTATTACCAACTGCCTCCTGCTCCTCCGCCGCCGAAGCCGCCGCCTCCGCCGAAGCCGCCGAAACCGCCTCCTCCACCGAAGCTACCGCTTCCGGAATTAAAACTGCCCCATCCACTACTGCTGCTTCTTCCACCTCCCATCGAACTTCCAAGAAACATCAAAGTCCACCATGGTAATGCACTTTTCGAACCTATTCCGGCACTTCTGTTTTTGCCTTTATTTGCAAAGAGGATAAATAAAACAATAAAAATAAGCAGCGGAATTAAGGCGGCAAAACCACTGCCTTTGCTTTCAATGTATTGATCAGCCGTATATTCTCCTTTGGTAAGATCCATCAAAACTTTGGCTGCAGCTACTAAACCTGCATTATAATCTCCGGTTTTAAAAGCAGGAATCATTTCGTATTCTACAACGCGTTTTGCAATGGCATCGGGCACAACACCTTCTAAACCATATCCCACGGCAATATAAGCCTCACCTCTAGACGCATTTGTTTTTGGTTTTACCAAAATCAAAATGCCATTGTCCTTGCCTTTTTGGCCAATTTCCCAGTTGTGCGCCAATTCAACGGCAAATTGTGCTTTATCATAACCCTGCAAATCGTCAATGGTAACAATAACAATCTCATCGGATGTTTTTTTGCTAAAATCGATGAGTTGATTATTTAATTGATCTACCTGATCAGGGCTCAAAACTTTAGCAAAATCGTTGACAGGATATATTTTTTCCGGCTTTGTCGGAAATTGAGCAAACACACCTAAAGATACTGAGAAAAGAAGTATCAATAAAATTGATCGAAATGCTGTAACTGAGTAGCCTGATTTTATATTATCCAAAAGAAATTTCATCGCTTAATTCGTTTATGTCGTTTTTCTGATGTGGGAAATGCGTTTTAAGTTGTTGCCCGGCTTTAATAATTCCTTTCGACAAACCGCCAACAAAATCGTTGTTTTTAAAAGCCTCAAGCATTTCCTCTTTTATTTCGTCCCAGAAATTTTCAGGCACTTTTTGATTTATCCCAATATCACCTAGTATCGCAAACTTTTTACTCTGAATGGCAAAATAAAAAAGCACCCCATTACGTAAGGCTGTTTTATGCATTTTTAATTGTGCAAAAGCTTGCGCGGCACAGTCGAGCACCTCTGTATTGCATTTATTTTCGATATGCACCCGAATTTCGCCGGAACTTGCGTTTTCCGCATCAAAAATGGCCTGTTTTATTTGTTGCTTTTCTTCTTTACTAAAAAATGTAGAAGCAAGTTTACTCATAATAATAAGGATTAAAATTCAACTTTAGGTGCAGTGTCAGCACCTTGAACAGCTTGGAAATAGGCTTTTTCGTCGAAGTTAAACATACCTGCAAACAGATTGTTTGGGAATTTTTTAATGTAAACATTATACTCACGTGTAACATCATTGAAACGCATCCGCTCAACAGTAATTCTATTTTCTGTTCCTTCCAACTGCTCTTGTAATTTTGAGAAATTCTCATTTGCTTTGAGATCAGGATATTTCTCAACAACAACCATTAAACGCGATAAAGCAGAACTAAGCGCATCCTGAGAGGCTTGAAATTGCTGTAGAGCAGCAGGACTCATATTTCCGGCATCAATTGTTGTCGAAGTTGCTTTTGCACGGGCATTGATTACACCTTCGAGCGTTTCTTTTTCGTGAGCAGCATAACCCTTAACCGTAGCTACTAAATTGGGGATTAAATCGGCTCGACGCTGATAAACGTTTTCCACCTGTGCCCATTGTTTGTCTACAAGTTCAGAACTATCAACCATCGTATTATAAATACCTTTAATTGATGAATAGCCGATAAAGATTAAAACGACAACTGCAATTAATATTATCCAAGATTTTTTCATTGTTTCTAATTTTAAATAAAGAATTTAAAGATACAAAAAAGGCTGTCTAACCAGGTAAAATCAGTTAAAAAAACCAAAACCGAAGCTAAACAGCCTGAATATGACTATTTTATAAGCGTAAAACTACGTTTAATAAAATCGGCTAAATCTTTTCCCTTTAATAAATTCTGAGAAAGCATAGCCAAATCGTACATTTGTTTTACGGTTGATGCTTGTTTTTCTTCATCTTTTTCTTCCAAAAGACTTCCTACTAAATTATGATTCGCATTAACAACCAAATTATAACTATCAGGAAAACCTCCCATAGCCATCATTCCGCCACCGCCTAATTTCTCCATATCTTTCATGCGGCGCATAAACTCGCTTTGCGTAATTACAAAGGGCTGTTCGTTTTCGCCAAGGGCTTCAAAAACTACGGTGAACTTAGCTTTATCGATATTTTTTTCGATAATCGGTTTCAAGGTTTCTTTTTGCTTATCGTCTAATTTCGAAGGCATTTCTTCTTCTTTGGCAATAAGTTTATCTATTGTATCAGCATCTACGCGTTTAAATTGAACATCATTTAACTTTTGTTCCAATGCATTTACAAAGTGATTGTCTAAAACACCTTCCATTTCCAATACATCGTATCCACGGTCTTTAGCCGACTGAATAAAATTATATTGTTCTTCGATATTGCTTGTATAGAGATAAATCACTTTTTTGTCCTTATCCGTTTGCAAATCTTTTACATGTTCTTTGTATTCCTCTAACGTAAAGTATTTACCTTCAGCATTTTTAAGCAAACAGAATTTTTGAGCTCTATCGTAGAATTTCTCGTCAGAAAGCATTCCATATTCGATAAACACTTTGATATCGTCCCATTTCTTTTCGAAATCTTCGCGGTTAGATTTGAATAATTCTTCCAGTTTATCAGCCACTTTTTTGCTGATGTGATTGGCAATTTTTTTAACTGCGCCATCGCTTTGCAAATACGAACGAGAAACATTTAATGGAATATCAGGAGAATCGATAACACCGTGCAATAAAGTTAAAAATTCGGGCACAACGCCTTCTACAGAATCAGTAATAAACACCTGATTACTATACAGTTGAATCTTATCTTTTTGCACTTCCAAATTCTTTTTTAATTTAGGGAAGTATAAAATTCCGGTTAAATTAAACGGATAATCCACGTTTAAATGAATTTGGAATAAAGGCTCGTCAAAATTCATTGGATAAAGCTCACGATAGAAATCTTTATAATCTTTATCTTCTAAATCGGCAGGTGCTTTTTTCCAAATCGGATTGGTATTGTTTATGATGCGGTCTTTTTCAACTTCTTTGTAAACATCATTTCCATCTTTATCTTTCTCGCCTTCAACTTTTTCTTGAATTTTTTCAGTTCCAAACTGAATCGGAACAGGCATAAATTTATTGTATTTATTCAGCAATTCTAGAATTTTGCTCTCTGCTAAAAATTCTTTGCTCTCATCAGAGATATGCAAAATAATATCTGTTCCACGAGTTGCTTTATCAATCTCTTCAATGGTATAATTTGGACTACCGTCACACATCCATTTTACGGCTTTGTTGGCTCCTCCTTTTTTATAGGTTTTGGTATGTATTTCAACATGATCAGAAACCATAAAAGAAGAATAAAAACCTAAGCCAAAACGGCCAATAATGGCATTTTTCTCTGCTTCGGTTTTAGATTTGAATTTTTTTACAAATTCTTCGGCACCCGAAAAAGCAATCTGATTAATATATTTATCAACTTCTTCTGCAGTCATTCCGATACCTTTATCGCGAATAGTAAGGGTTTTCGCTTTTTTATCTAAAATAACTTCCACGGTAATATCGCCCATTTCATCTTTAAACTTACCTAATGAAGCCAATGTTTTAAGCTTTTGTGTAGCATCAACGGCATTAGAAACCAATTCGCGTAGAAATATCTCGTGGTCTGAGTAGAGGAATTTTTTAATAATCGGAAATATGTTTTCCGTTTGTACATTAATCTGTCCTTTTTGCATTTTATATTGTTTTTTGAATTTTCTAGAGGCTTCATTTACAAATTTGGTACCACCCAAAGGAATGCTGACAAATTGACAAAAAGAAAGCCCGCTGTTTTGGAGCGGGCTTAGAATGATCGTATGTCTTTTGATTTTTAATCGACTACTAAATAGGCATTATTTCTGTAATCGCTTTGATCTTTATACCAATCGGTAAATTGTGATCCGCCAGATACTGCCCAGGAACTGAACATGGTATAACCCTTATTGATCGCAATTTTTTCTTTAGGATAAGTAAAATCGTATAAAATATTGATTCCCCAAGGTAAATTGGTTGCATTTCTATAATATCTTCCAATGGCAGGATTACTATCATCATCGGCTGTGCGGAATAAATTCGTATCCATTAAGTCGGTAGGTTCCATATCCACCAAATGCAATTCTCTTCCTCTGTTTCCATCAATAAAAATAAAGGGGTTAAGTGCTCCAATTTGGTTATTGGCAACCGGTTGATCGTATTCAATTAAAACCTTAATTTTTCCATCATTTACTGCGGAGCTTGCCCAGGCATCGTCAAACACAAAAATAACAGGTTTGGTTTGATTGTTTTCCAGCCCTTTACTATTTAGAGATACCAAAGAAGTTGTTAGATCGTAGCCCGATACTTGTTTAACAATAGTGGCATCTGCATTAATTTCAATACCAAATCCATTTCGGAACGAGCCTCCCACGTTTTTGATTTTAAAATCCATAATTGTTTCTTTGATTAAACCGGCACTATTGTACACATGGGTATAATGATAATTAATCACCATATCGTTGAAATCGAAATCTCCCAAATTGGGCCATAAATCTTCGAAAGCATAAGTTCCAATGCCATAGATAGATGGCGTATAAACGTTATAAGCGCGCTCATTATCGTTTGGATATTCATCATAAAAATCGATAATACCATCGCCATCGCTATCCGTATCTTTAACTAAAGTTTCATCGAGAGGGAGTGTAGCTAAATCGTGAATATAATGGGTATAATCGCCAAATCGATTTTCCCAGCCGCCGGTTACATCGTCCATAATATAAACTCTTCCTTTGGGTGTAACATTAGAAGCCCACCATAAATTCTGATCGGAATCGTATGTTAATGAGTTAGGATAGTTGGGTAAATTTTCAGCAGATATACGTGTAGCCGTTATACTATTATTACTAGCGTATTCGCATCGATATAAACCTGAAGTTGTCGAAATAAACATAGTACCCTCATCGTCAAAAGTAAGGTCTCCCCCATCTAATTCGTCGAAGCCATTTACCTTATAATAAGAAAGCATTCTCCCTCTATTTGGATCCAACTTAAGTACCCAATAATCAAAGGAATAATAAAGCAAGCCATCGTTAATATTATAACCCATTCTTGGACCAAAATAACCAACTCTACCTTTTGTTGACCATTTATCATTTGCAATATCGTAAGCATATAAATAATACGGCGAGCTTATTCCTACGGTATAAACTATTTCTTTTACAGGATCTACTGCACAAGTATAACTTCCGTTTTTATCCGGAATAGTAGAAACCACTTCCATTTCACCGGTTTCAGAATCGATCTTGAATAATTCTCTTAAGCTGTTAACACCATAGAAAATATCAACAGCTTCGGCATTTGCATTAGAAGCTCTTTTCAATGGATTTTGAGAATCTAACCGAAGGGTTAATTTATTCGTATTTAGTGGCAATAGCGAAGTAGAATAATCGGCCATATCGTTTTTTACAACCAAAATAGAATCGTAATACGAAGGAATGGTTAAATTCAGATCAAAATTAGTGGCACTGGTGATTTGCGTAAATGCCAAATCGCTCATAGCATCTACCAATAAGCCACTTTGCTCTACAGGAGCACCGATATCATCTCCAGTTGTAGATGTTGTTATAGACTTGCCTTGAGGATTGTGTAAATATATATTGTATTTAACTTTTCCATCGGCAGAAGATTTAAAGCCCTCAAAAGACATGTTTATTTCTTTGGACGTTTCAAAATTAAACGTGGCCGGAATTTCTAGATCCAATAAACTGACATTGGGATCTGTAGGATCTACGGGTTCTTTATCGAGCTCTTTCGTACAGCTTGATAATCCAACAATTACTAAAAGCACCCATAGTGATACATTGATTTTTTTCATAAGGAATTTAAGTTTTTGGTATTACATATTCTATAGACGTTCAAAAATACAAAATGATTTTTCGGAGAACGACGCCTTGATTAGTGGATATTAACAAAGTTATTAATAAGAACGGAAACATCACACCCCGTTTTGTTTCTCTTTTTTGATACGTTTAATCGCTTAAATAAGAATTGTTTCTGTAATTGCTCTGATCTTTGTACCAATCGTTATAATCTGTCCCGCTCGAAATTGACCAGGAAGCAAATTTAGTATAGCCTTTATTGATTGCTATTTTTTCTTTTGGAAATTTAAATTCGGTTAACATAGTAACAGCCCAAGGCAAATTCGTTTGGTTACGGTAATACCTTCCAATGGCCGGATTACTATCATCATCAGCTGTACCGAAATAACTTGTGTCCATTAAGTCGGTAGGAACCATATCCACAAGATGTACTTCGCGTCCACGTTCGCCATTAATAAAAATAAAAGGATTTAAACTTCCCATTTGATTATTACGAATGGGCACTGTATAATTGATCACAATATTTATTTTTCCATTGTTATCGTTGATATTCGACCACGCATTATCAAAAACGATGATGACGGGCTTTGTTTGATTATTCTCTAAACCTTTTCCATTGAGCGCTATCAGATTTTCAGTGAGCTTATATCCTGTAACCTCTTGAATTGCTGACTCATCAGTATTAATTTGAATACCAAATCCATTCTTAAACGAACCTCCTACATTGGCAATTTTAAATTCCATAGTGGTTTGAGCAATTAAACCGGCAGCATTCATTATATGCTTATAGCGGTAGTGCAATACCAAATCGTTAAAATCGAAATCGCCCAAATTTGGCCATAAATCTTCGAAAGCATAAGATCCATATCCATTTGCTGAAGGCGTATACACATTATAAGCTTTCTTATTATCATTTGGATAATCATCATACAAATCAATAATTCCATCACCATCGGTATCCACTTCAACAACTTCCTCCTCAACAGGAACAGAAGCTAAATCGTCGAGCTTAACATCCAGTCTGTCAAACCGGTATTCCCATTCGCCGCTCTCTTTATCCATAACTACCAGCTGTCCTTTATTGCTCGAATTGTAGCCAACCCAGAGCACATCGTTAGAATCGAAAGTCATTGCGGAAGGATAAAAAGGTAAATTATCTTGATTTATTTTAGTGACCTGGCACGTATTGCTATTTGTAATTTCGCAACGATACAGGCCTTTTTTTGCCGTCATAAATAAGTTTCCTTCGCTATCAAAAGCGATATCTCCCAATGAAGTATTGTCTAATCCATTTATCTTATAAGTAGATAGTACATTACCATTACTCGGATCAACAGTTTTTAGGTATTTACTAACGGAAAAATAAAGTAAGCCATCTGTCCTATTATAAGTTAACCTATCTCCTTTTAGCTTTGTATTACCAATATCAGTCCACGATTCTTCGATAAGATCAAAAGCATACAAGTGTTTCGATGATCTGCCTATCGTATACAAAAGATTATTGATAGGATCTATAGCACAGTTGATTGCACCTCCGGAACCACTTGGGAATTTGCTTATAACCACGGCTTCGCCGGTTTCGGGATTAATCGTAATCAAATCTTGACTTGAGTTTACACCGTATAAAACATCATCAGGATCTTTTGCAGAAGCTTTAAAATTTGTGCTCGACATCGAAACTGCAGCCTTATTTTTTACAATCGGAATGATTTGGCTCGAATATACACCAAGCTCATTTCGAACAACATATAATGATTCGTAATAATCGGGGACATTAATATTGAGTGTCGGATTATCATCAATAGAAACTATTGAAGCCACTAAATTATTTAATACATCTGATACTTCAATGGTTTCGGTTACCATCACCCCTTCTTCATCCTCGTAACTTATTTCCTCAAAGGTCGTCCGATCGGAATATAAATAGATATTATACTTTACAGGATTACTTTTTGACGATTTAAAATCGTTGAACGAAACAGTCACTTCTTTTGAGGTTTCGAACGCAAACTCACCGGGAATATTTAAATCTAAAAGACTAATATCCGGGTCGGTAGGATCTGCAGGATTATCAATTGGTTTAAGTTCTTTACGGCAACTTATTAAACTAACAAATAAAAGTAAAATAAATACTAAACTTTTGATTTTTTTCATAACAGTCAATTTCATGTAATTCGCATTCAATTATTTATCAAATTTACTAAACGAACACGCGGCTCACAAACCCTGAGCTAATGGATATTAACAAAGTTATCAAGTATTTGTCTGGATAAAAAAAACTGTCCATACAACGGAAACGCTTCTCAAAAACTACGGATATTTAATTTTTCAGATTCAGTAAGAAGCTTATACTATTTTGATATCGTCATTATTTGACAACAACAGACAGGCTCACTAGCTCTAACAAAAAAGCTCTCCCAATATAAACCAAAAGAGCTTTTTATCAAATTCTTAGAAATCCTATTCAATAAAGGTGTTGTTTCTATAATCTGCTTTGTCCATATACCAATCAGGATAAAGCGTTCCGCCTGATTCTGCCCAGGCTGCAAACTTAAGGTAAGCGGCAATAATGGGTGATTTTTCGGTAGGATAATCAAAATCATCAATAATATTGATTGCCCAAGGGAGATTAAGCGAGTTTGTATAATATTTTCCAGTTGCTGCATTCGAAATATCGTCGCCTGATCCAAGTAAATCAGTTGACGCAAGGCTAGTTGGTTTAAAATTAGGAAGATGAACTTCTCTACCACGATCGCCATTAACAAAAATAAATGGATTGAACTCGCCCAGCAAATTTGGAGCTATAGGTTGAGTATACGTAATTGTAAGATTCATAACCTTATTACTAATGTTCTCATAATTCTTGGCATTATCAAACAAAATAAGCACAGTTTTTGCCTGATCTGCCTCTATTCCTTGTCCGTTTAGCGACACAATATCATCGGTAAGACTATATCCGCTCACTTGTTCAACCAAATCTTTGTTTACATCCAACTCTATTCCGAAACCATTTTTAAATGAGCCACCAACATTTTTGATTATAAAATACATTTTTGTTTCAACAAGTAAACCGTCGGCATTTAACACATTTGTGTATCGGTAATTCAAAACTAAATCGTTAAAATCATAATCCCCCTGATAAGGCCATAAATCTTCAAAAGCATAAGACCCTAATCCGCTAATGGATGGAACGTATGTATTGGTAGCACGAAGCGGATCGTTTGGATATTCGTCGTATAAATCAATGGCACCATCGTTGTCGGCATCATCTTCTACAAAAATCTCAACGGGTAAAATATCCATATCATCAATTTGATGATTAAAGGCTGAAAACTTACTGGTTTCCTGAGAATTATCCAAGTTAAATGTAAATACTTGTCCTTTTCCGTCCAGATTGGTTGCCCACCATAAAACACCATCAGAATCAAAAGCCATCGATGTAGGATAATTGGTTATCGTGCCCGAAACTCGTGTAGAATAAAATTCGTTTTTACTTTTAACGGATAATAAATAAATACCTGAAGTTGTTGACACATATATTGAACCGTCTTCAGCAAAAGTAATATCTCCCCCGTCTTCGTCGTCAAGATCTTTGATCTTATAATCTTTTACTTTATCGCCATCCGAAGGATCTATCAAACGAATTTTATCCTCATAAGAAAGATACAATAATCCATCTGAAACATTATAAGCCAATCGAGGGCCATAAACATCGGTTTCTCCTACAGTCTCCCATGAATCGTCATTTATATCATAAGCCAACAAATTATAAGGTTTTGTTAATCCAACGGTATATAAAATTTCATTTACAGGGTCGATAGCGCAAGTATGGCTTCCACCATTACCGGCCGGAATTGTAGTAACAGCAGTATATTCGCCTGTTTCGGTATTAATTTGAAACACTTCAGAATCGCTATTTACAGCATAAATCATATCAACGGTATAAGTTGCTTTACTTGACTTTAACGTGCTCTGTGGTGCATCAAAAGCCACAGCCACTTTAGAACTGTTAACTGGAACAATGGCCGAAGAATAATGACCAGCATCGTTTTTCATAATATACAGCGAATTATAATGCGTTGGAACCGTAATATCGATGTCGAAATTTGATGCCGCGGTTATATAAGACCCTGCCAAATTACTAAGCGCATCCATTTCTTGAATGGTTTCCGTAACTGATACTCCGTCATCGCCAACAGAAGTATAGGTTTGCATTTCGCCTAATGGATTATAAAGATAGATATCGTATTTTACATTATTAGCTTGCGATGATTTAAAGCTACTTATCGATACCGTTACTGTTCTTGCGGTTTCAAATTCAAAATCACCGGGAACATTCAGTTGCAACATAGTTGAAACCGGTTCGTCATCAGGTTGATTGAGTGTTTTTGTACAGCTTGTGAATGAAAACACTAAAAACATCATAAAAAGGTAGAAGGATACTTTTTTCATAACTGGTTTGGTATTTAATTTTAGCAAAAATACTGATTTAACGCATTGACTACAAGTAAACAATCCACCAGTTTGTTTTTGTATCTGTTCAGCAAGTAAGCGATACAAAAATGAGCTCTTTCTATCTTTTGGCGTATTGTCCTTCGTAATATTTTTGATAATCGCCCGAAGTAACATTCGCTAACCACTCCGTATTTTCCAGATACCAGTCTACTGTTTTTTCGAGGCCTTCTTCAAATTGCAGGCTTGGAGTCCACCCCAAATCTTTTTGCAGTTTACTGCTATCAATGGCATATCTTAAATCGTGACCGGCTCTATCCGTTACATATGTAATCAATTTTTCACTTTCGCCTTTGCCCCGGCCTAATTTCTTATCCATTACTTTGCAAAGCAGCTTTATTAAATCGATATTGGTCCACTCATTATGGCCACCAATATTATAAGTACTGCCACTGGCCGCTTGATGAAAAATAACATCAATTGCCCTTGCATGATCTTCTACCCAAAGCCAATCGCGTATATTTTCTCCTTTTCCGTAAACAGGAAGCGGTTTATATGTTTTGATATTATTGATAAACAAGGGCAGCAATTTTTCAGGAAACTGGTAAGAACCATAGTTATTCGAGCAATTTGAAATAACCGTTTGCAATCCGAAAGTATCGTAATAAGCCCTGACAAAATGGTCGGAACTGGCCTTTGATGCAGAATAAGGACTATGCGGATCGTAGGCTGTAGTTTCGGTAAACATACCGGTTTCGCCTAAGCTACCATAAACCTCATCGGTAGAAACATGGTAAAAGCGATGAGCTTTCATATTTTCTCTCCAAATAAATTTGGCGGCATTTAAAAGATTAACGGTTCCGATAACATTGGTCATTACAAATTCGGTTGGATTGGTAATTGACCGGTCGACATGCGATTCGGCAGCAAGATGGATAATATCTGTAAATTGCTCTTCTTCAAACAATTTACTAATGGCGTTTGCATCTACAATATCCATTTTTACAAAACGGTAATTCGATTTGTTTTCGATATCTTTTAAATTGGCTAAATTCCCTGCATAGGTTAATGCATCAAGATTAACAATTTGATATTCAGGGTATTTATTTACAAACAAGCGAACAAGATGCGATCCGATAAAACCTGCACCTCCGGTAATTAGTATTTTCTTTTTAAAGGACATAATTTCTTATTTAAGGCTAAACTTTTAAACGTTTTATTAATTATCTTGCTTTTTTCTGGCGAGTGCTTTTTCCCAGTTCCAGGAAGAAAGCATCATTTCATCCAATGATTTTTTTGCTTTCCAACCCAGTTCATCATTGGCAAATGTGGTATCGGCATAAACAATTTCAACATCCCCCGGCCTTCTATCCACAATTTTATAATTCAATTTTTCGTGCGATACTTTTTCAAAAGATTGGATAACTTCCAACACTGAAAACCCATTGCCGGTTCCTAAATTGAATATTTCCACATCTTTTTTTCCTTTATTTCCAATCATCCGTTCCACGGCGATAACATGTGCCTGAGCCAGATCTACTACGTGAATATAATCGCGAATGGCAGTACCATCAGGCGTATTATAATCCGAGCCAAAAACACTCAATTGCTTACGCAATCCAATAGCTGTTTGGGTAATAAAAGGAACCAGATTGTTTGGAACGCCCAAAGGCAATTCACCTATTAGCGCAGATTCGTGTGCTCCAATTGGATTGAAATAGCGCAGTAAAATCGCTTTTATATTCGTGACTTCGCTAGTTTCAGTAATCACCTCTTCAGCAATTTGTTTGGTATTGCCATAAGGCGACATAGCCTTTAAAATTGGTGAATTCTCTGATACAGGCAAAATTTCGGGCTGACCGTAAACCGTACAAGATGAGGAGAATACAAGATTATTAATCTTATGCGTTTTCATGTTCTCCAAAATATTGATTAAGGAGCCTAAATTGTTTCGGTAGTACATCAGTGGATCATTAACCGACTCTCCTACCGCTTTAAAGGCGGCAAAATGAATAATGCCTTTTATATCCTGATAGCTATTAAAGAAATGATTTGTTTTTTCGGTATCGGTTAAATCCAATTCTTCGAATACGGGGCGAATGCCCGAAATTTGCTCTATCTGATCCACAACAGTGGCATGTGAATTGGAAAGGTTATCAACGATAATAACTTCAAAGCCTTTTTTCTGTAGTTCTACAACAGTATGAGAACCAATATATCCGGTACCTCCGGTAACTACTATTTTCATAATGGGTTTTTAATGTATATGCTCAATATGAGTTTTTAATGAGCGAACTAAATTAGTAAATTTAAAACCCGCCAACAAATAATATGATCACTTCAAAAAAGTAAATTTTTATATCGCTGATACTAAGGCTTTAATTCTTGATCCAATCGGTAATTTCCTTGTCGTAAGGTTTTGTTTTAGGCGATAAAACCTTTTCGAGTTTACCGGTTTTCCCGATTAAATATTTCTGAAAATTCCAACTCACTTTAGAATCTTCAACTTCATTTAAATCTTTTTCGGTAAGCCATTTATAAAGCGCATGGATGTCGTTACCTTTAACCGAAATTTTACTCATCATGGGAAATGTAACTCCATAATTCAAGCTGCAAAATGCTTTTATTTCTTCGTCTGTGCCCGGTTCTTGCGATAAGAAATTATTGGCTGGAAATCCAAGAATTACAAAATCGTGGTCGCCAAACTCTTTGTATAATTTTTCAAGAGCTTCGTATTGAGGCGTAAATCCACATTTTGAAGCCGTATTGACAATCATTACTTTTTTGCCGGCTAATTGACTAAATGCAAAATCATTACCATCAATGTCTTTGACTACAAAATCGTAAAAATTACCTTGTGAAAATCCGGAAATACTCATAAACGCGAAAATTAATACTATAAATCTGTTCATCTTTTTTTTCTTCAAATATACAATTTAAATTCGTTCTAAATAAATAATTTAAAAGTAGCACAATTTAGTTGTTTAGCTACTTTTGCAAAATGCGCAAAGAAATCCTTCGTTTAGCCATACCGAATATAATCAGCAATATTAGTGTTCCGCTACTTGGCATTGTTGATTTAGCATTAATGGGACATTTAGAATCAGAGCTTTATATTAATGCCATTGCAATTGGCGGTGTAATTTTCAGTTTTATTTATTTAAGTTTTGGGTTTCTAAGGATGGGTACAACAGGATTTACGGCACAGGCTTATGGACAAAATAACGAAAAAGAAAGTTTACTCATATTTTCACGGTCACTCTTCTTGGCTTTTGCTATAGCTGCGCTTTTAATTCTTTTTAAAGATTTGATACTTTATCTGGGATTACAACTATTAAACAGCAGCGTAGAAGTATCGATTTATGCTTCGCAATACTACAATATCCGCATTTTTGCGGCTCCTGCTACTTTAGGTCTATATGCAATTGCGGGGTGGTTTATTGGGCGACAAGATACCAAAACACCGCTTTTTTTAGCCTTGTTGGTAAATCTTGCCAACCTGAGTTTTAACCTTATCTTTATTAAGCTATTCCATTTAAAATCGGATGGTGTTGCATGGGGAACTTTACTGGCTCAATATCTGGGTTTTAGTACGGGTATTTTCCTAATCTTTTATCAACATCGGGCAAAAATAAGTGCGTGGAATTGGAGAGAAATGCTCCAAAAAAAAGCATTAAAAGCCTATTTCGATGTGAATTTGGATATTTTTATTCGTACGCTAATTCTTATTGCAAGCTTGAGCTTTTTTACCAGCGCATCTGCCAGGATTAGCGATAAAGTTCTGGCTATAAACACCTTGCTTTTTCAGTTTTTCTTGTTCTTTTCCTATTTTATCGATGGTTTTGCCAATGCCGCCGAAGCCCTGGTTGGGAAATATATAGGAAATAGAAACCCTGAAATTGTTAGAAAAGTAATCAAACAATTACTGCTTTGGGGTGCCTATATAAGCATTCCTTTTTCCTTGGTTTTCTTCTTTTTTGGAAGAAATATTATGTTTATACTCACCGATATTCCTCATCTTATCAGCGACTCTCAACCCTATTTTATTTGGGTAGGATTGATACCCATACTAAGTTTTGCAGCTTTTATTTACGATGGTATTTATATAGGAGCCACTCAGGCAAAAGCCATGCGAAATTCGATGTTTATTGCCAGTTTGATAGTCTATATCCCTTTGTTTTATTTACTTAGAGCACCACTCGGAAATCATGGGTTATGGATCGCTTTTTTGGCTTTTTTAGCCACCAGAGCCATTTTATTGTCGGTGTGGACAAAAAGATACATATTAATATAAACAAATGATACACAGTAAATTACAAGCTTATCCAGCCAAAAGCAATAGACTTATTTTACGATAGTACCGATATGCTCACCCTGAATTACTTTGAGCAAATTCCCCGGTGTATTCATATCAAAAACATAAACGGGCAAACTGTTTTCTTTGCACAAAGTAAAAGCAGTTAAATCCATAATTTTCAGATTCTTATCGTAAGCTTCGTCAAAACTCAATTCACTAAATTTTGTTGCGTTTGGATCTTTCTCCGGATCTGCAGTATAAATGCCATCTACGCGTGTACCTTTTAAAAAGACATCGGCCTCAATCTCAACACCTCTCAATGCGGAAGCAGAATCGGTAGTAAAAAATGGGTTTCCGGTTCCTCCGGCAATAATTACCACTTTTCCCTCTTCTAAATAATCAATCGCAATCTTACGACTCATTGGTTCAGCAATCGGTTTTAAAGTCAGGCTGGAAAGCAATTTCACACGAACGCCTATTTTTTCCAATTCGCCTTGCAATGCCAAAGAATTTATTGCCGTTGCCAACATCCCCATATAATCGCCCTGTACACGATCCATTCCTTTTCCGGCTCCCTGCAAGCCTCTATAGATATTTCCACCGCCAATAACTATGCCCACCTGAACGTCTTCTTTAACTACGTCTTTTATTTGCGAAGCATAGCTCGATAATTGTTCAGGATCAATGCCAAATTGCTGATTGCCCATCAATGCTTCGCCACTTAATTTGAGTAATATTCTTTTGAATTTCATGTTTCTACTTTTTAAGTCATATCATTATCCATCAATTGATGATGCCTTTTATTTTATTCAACGGCTTCTTTAACTTTTCTCACCACATCTATAATCGTACCATCAACCCATTTAATTGCGGCAACAATTTCATCTGTGAACTCTGGTTTTTCAGGTTTTCCGCAAATGGCTTCTGCCTCGGCTTTTAATTCTTCGATGGTTTTAATTGGCAAATCCGAACCCTTTAATTTCTCAATAAGATCTGTGCGGAGCGGATTAATGGCAATTCCTCTTTCGGTAGCAATCACATCAATCAATTCTCCGGGACCACAGAGTGTAGTTACTTTATCAACAATAACCGGTATACGATCTCTAAATAAGGGGATGGGTAAGATTGTACATTTCGAAAACAAACAATTTTGCCAGCCTCCAATTCCGTGCAGCAATGCACCATCGGAATGCGTCACTACGTTTGCGTTAAAATGAATATCGACTTCGGTAGCACCAAGAATGACTACATCAACCATGCTTGCAAAATTTCCTTTGCTGTGGTAATTATAGGAAGTGAAAGGACTGGTAGCCAAATGTGCGGCGTTTTCGCGCATAGAGCGAACGCCCTCTAAATCAAATGTTTGCCCGTCGAGTATATAATCAACCAAACCATCTTCTAGCATTTTTACCGGATATTGATTACTACCGGCACGAATAAAACGAGCTTTCCATCCCTTTTCTTTTAGAATTTCAGCAAAATAAATGCCTATGCTTAAGGCTGTACCACCAGCGCCAGCCTGATAAGAAAAACCGTTTTGAACAATGCCCGTCTCAACACAAAACTGCGCCGTAAGTTCAGCAATCAAAAGACGATCAGGGCTCTTGGTAATTTGAGTGGTTCCCGACACAATTTTATCTGGATCTCCAACTTTTCCAACCAAAACCGTATAATCGACATGATTTCCGTGAATCTGAAACGGAACACAAGGAAAAGGAACCAAATTATCGGTAACCACAATGACTTTATCCGCATACTGCGAATCGCCCAAAGCAAAACCTAACAAGCCACAAGCAGCAGGACCATCTACGCCATTGGCATTTCCAAAAGCATCGGCCGAAGGCGCTGCAATAACAGCGATATCAATCTGTACTTCACCATCCTGAATGGCTTGGTAACGCCCCCCATGAGAACGCAAAATGCCTACGCCGGCCATTTTTCCTTCGGAGCAAAAACGACCCAATGCACCGTTCATACTTCCCTCAATATGATGTATAGTTCCATCTTCGAGATAAGGAATTAAATGTTCGTGACAAGGAAAAGATGCCGACGGAAACCAGCGCAATCCTTTTATTCCCATTTCGTGGGCAATATCAAATATTTGATTCGCTATCAAATCACCATTTCTAAAGTGATGATGTGTTGAAATAGTCATTCCATCTTTTAATCCGGCTTTAATCAGCGCTTCTTTTAGGTTGTCCACCAATTTATTTCCATCGTCGGGATAATCGATACAACTTGGAATGCGAGGAGCATGTTTTCTACCCTCAGGTTTGTATTTTCCAACCCCTTGAAAAGCGACATGTTGTTCACCATTTATGATTTCCGGAACCAATCTGCCCGCGGCGTTTTTAACTAGTTTATCGTATTTTTTCATTATCGAATATGCTTTCAAAAAAATTATATTGAACCTGTTTATTAGGCTTTATGGTCATCTATTTGCCAGTCGTTTTTGAGTTTTCCCATATCTACGGCCAACCGAATTACTTTTTCTGCACGTTTAACCACCGGAGCATCAATCATTTTGGTTCCTAACGAAACAACGCCTAAGCCTTTTGCTTTAGCCTCCAGAAAGGCCAGATAAATCCTTTTTGCTTTATCAATTTCAATTTCGTCGGGAGCAAAATTTTCGTGAATAACCCTTATCTGACGCGGATGAATACATCCCATCCCATTAAAACCCAGACTTTTTGAAGTCTGCACATTTTTCTTCAATCCTTCCATATCCGAAACATCAGAAAAGACAGAATCGATGGCCTGAATACCTGCTGCCACTGCCGCATTAACCAAGGTTGTGCGGGCAAAAAAGGATTCGCTTGCTTCTGCAGTTCTACGAACGCCCAAATCTGCTGTATAATCTTCTAAACCAATGGCCATAGAAGAAACGGTATCTGTAGCTTTGGCAATTTGATAAGCATGCATCACCCCTTTAGCGCTTTCAATAATCGGCATCAACCAAACCGGATTTTTTAAGCTATACTCCAGCTGTATTTTCTTGATTTTCTGATCGACAGCAAGTAATTGCTCGGGAGTTTCCACTTTAGGAACAAGAATTAAGTTTACATGATGTGGAATAACAAAGTCCAAATCTTCTAAACCTTGCTCGCCCTGATTGATACGTACCATACGTTCGGCGCCGTAAAAATTCAAAGTACGCAAAGCATTACGCACCAAAAAACGCGCATCGTGTTTTTTGTCGGGAGCAACGGCATCTTCTAAATCGAGGATTAAACCATTGGGTTTATGAACACCGGCATTGAGCATTAGGCTGGGCGAATTACCGGGCAAGTACAAGCGTGAAAAGCGGTGATTTTCTTTGCTTGTTGGCGACTGATTTTCTAAAAGCATATCAAGCAAAAATGCCTTTTTAGTCTCTTTTACTAATTTGATGGCCGCCTCTAAACGAGCAGCAATTACAAAGGGCAATGCTCCGGAATCTTCAAAAAGAACAGAGGCATGTTCTATTTCAAAAAAACGAAGGATATTCAATATCAATTCTTTATTCGCTTTTCCAAACATCACTTGTACTTTGGACTTCATATCCAGCTGAATACCTCCTGAAGTTTTCAGCTCCAATTCGATAAAACAATCTGAACGTACGCCTTTTCCCCTATTTCCTGTCTGTGCTGTTTTCATATTTTTTATTGACATAAATAATCATTATACATGTTTAGAAGCGCATATTAAGCAATGTTTTTAAACGTTCTGCCGTTAAGGCTTTTCGCTCTCCCATATTTATTTCGCCACGCATTTCTAGCTTTTCTATCACTCGGTTGATGCCTTCTTTAGGAATTCCATATTCACTTAATCGCGTTTTTGTTTCCAAACTTCTAAAGAAATCTTCGGTTTGGATAATGGCTTGATCAATTAAAATATTTTCATCCTCATCCTTTAAATTCCAAACATTTTTAGCAAAGCGAACAAGTTTTTCGTGCTTTTCTTCGCGCATCACTTCCATCATTCCGGGCAATACTACGGCCAAAGATTGCGCATGGTCTAAACCATAAAGTACGGTAAGTTCGTGACCAATACCATGGGTTGCCCAATCGGTTGGAACACCAAGTGCTAATTGTCCGTTAAGCGCCATAGTAGCAGCCCACATAGCATTGGAAGCAATATCATAGTCGAATTCTTTTAAAACATAGTCAGGGCCGTATTCAATTAAACTAAGCAAAACGCCTTCGGCCCAACGATCCTGCACTTCTGCTTTATTTGGAAAGGTTAGGTATTGCTCAATCACATGCACAAAGGCATCGATAATTCCATTGGCCAACTGCACTTTTGGCAATGTTTTTAACACAGAAGGATCAAGCACGGAAAATTTAGGATAAGAAAACGGACTTGCAAAAGGAAGTTTTTCGTTGGTTTCAACATTACTCACCACTGAAAAAGGATTCATTTCAGAGCCTGTAGCCGAAAGCGTTAAAACAACACCCAAGGGCAATGCCGATTTTACGGGAGCTCCTTTTTGACAAATATCCCAAGGATTTTCGCCTTTAAAATGAGCCGCAGCAGCCAAAAATTTGGTTCCATCAACAACAGAACCTCCACCAACAGCCAAAAGAAAATCGATATTTTCTTTTTTTACCACATCCAAGGCTTTCATCAGGGTTTGGTAATGCGGATTTGGCTCAATTCCACCAAATTCGAAAAAAGTAAATCCTGATAGGGCCTTTTTAACCTGTTCGTAAACCCCATTTTTAAAAATACTTCCGCCACCGTAAGTAACTAATATTCTGCTTCCTTCAGGAATTTCTTTGGAAATTGACGGGATGGTATCTTTCCCGAAAATAATTTTTACGGGATTTTTATATTCGAAATTATACATGGTCTATTTTTTAGTCAAAAATAGCAAAAATTCGAGGGCAGTCAGGACAAAACAGGGAAATATTCTCGGTAAATGGATTTGCACTTTATATCCAATTACCGAGAAAAACCATATCAATACGCATTTACGCTAAGATAAAGCGTATCTGCATTTATTCCGGTAAAAATTCCTAATCCATTATTGATATTTGTTGGAGGAGCTACAATATCAAGAGAGCTGCTTCCCAACTGTTCGTAAAGGGCTGCATATTCCGCATTTAATTTAAATAAAATCAGTCGGTGTTTTCCGTAATAACTAAAATTACGCATATTTAGTTCTTGCGAAACCGCGACTGTAGGTGTATTTCTAAAAGACCTGACCGGGGCATCAATATCTGTATAAATTAAAGAGGGATTCGATTCGATATTTTCAACAACAACCATATGATACTGATTGTCTGCATTTTCCCAGGTGAGCGTTACAGGCTCGGGTGGAATTCCCATACCTCCACCATAAACTCCGGATACAACGATAGATGCTGCTGAACTGGAAAAACCCAGGGGTTTGGTTGGAATAGCCGTTTGAGCGCTCAACTCCTTATCCTTATAGGTAAAGGATAAAATATAATCCTCTCCAGCTTGGGGCTTAAGGGTGGAATTTTCGTAATAGCCCGGACTACTTTCAATTAGATCGTACGTTTTATTCGCATCCGTAATCCGAACAGACAAACCACTAAGATTTTGGGCTACAGTATCTTCCGACTGAAAGAGCAACTGTTTAGTAATCTTAACCCCGACAGGAGCATTCGGAACTAAATAACTTTCTACAACAGCAATAGAAGTGTCAGCGGTTTGTAATTCTATTTTTTCACAAGCCAAAAACAAAGGAGCAAGAAATGCGAGCAACAAACTGTATTTATATATCTTTTTCATTTTATTTCAATTTAAAAGTAAGGTTAATATTTGGCGTTAATCCCAGGTAATATACTGGCGTTTCAATCACTTCATTTTCAATTATTTCGTGCTCTTTGTACCAAACATTGGCTCGGTTATAGGCATTAAAAATCGAAAAACTTAAAGTGGCCGGCGAGGTTCCAAATTTGAAATTATAGGTGGCTGATAAATCCAAGCGATGATAATCGGGCAAACGATTCCCATTTTTAACCGATACATTTATAAAATCAGCCAATGTACCATCCAATAAAGTAAGTTGGTAACCACCTTCGGGTGCGGTATAGGGGCGTCCGGTAGCATAAATCCAAGTAATTCCGAAAATCCAATTTTGCCACTGATAGGATTGTACTATTTTTAGCTCATTGGTAACATCATTTGCTGCATAAAAATCATAATCGCCATAGGCCGGAATATTATTTGTTACTTCTCCAAGCGTATATCCTATCCAACCTGTATATTTTCCAAATTTTTTCTGAATCAAGAAATCAATTCCTTTAGAAATCCCTGATCCCGTAAAAAAGTTTTCGTCGTAATTTATTCCCGATCGATCTGCATTTATGCGCAAAGAATATTCCGTAATATTGCTCAATTCTTTATAATAAGCCTCCACATCAAACAAATAAGTTTTTGTTTCGAAGGAGGCACCAACAACATATTGAAGTGAGGAGCTTACGGGTAATTTATTATCGTCGGATAAAACCCAAAAATCACGACTTCCTTCCGTAATATCTTCGCGAATAACGCGTTTTGCAAACTGGTAATACTTTCCTGCCGAAGCTTTTAGCTTTAATTTATCTGTCAATTGCAGCATCCCGCTTAAACGAGGCTCGTAATAATTTTGCTCTGTTTCTGTAAAATAATTATAACGTAAACCCGGAGTTATTGTTAATTTGCCTTGCAACAAATTCAATTTATCCTGAAGATAAGCCGAATAAATTGTTCCACTACTTGACCGATCGATAATAGTGACCGTATCGTATTGAGAATACGTATAATCAATATCGTTGTAGGTGAGTTGTAAACCAAATTCGATTTGCTGATTTTTATTCCATTTATACTCAAAATCCGATTTAAAA
>JAFGHU010000060.1 GCA_016929955.1 Bacteroidales bacterium
AAACAGTCGGTAGAATATCCGGCTTGCATATGATTTGGACTTGTAGTAGCTAAATAATCAGCACGATGACAATCAACACATTCAACACCTATAGGACGGAATTGCAACAAATTTTCTGTTAAATGACAATCGAAACAATCGGCATTGGCATGCGCACCCAGCAAGGGAAAACGGCTATTTAAATGCAAATCTTTCACGTCGTTAATAATCCAAGATTGGGAGGTATGACAATCCTCACAGTCATTTCCAAGCGTTTGTTGATGCACATCTAAATGACACAAAGCACACGCATTTTTCCCTTTTTCATCCGAAAAAATTAAACTTGCATGACAGCCTTTACAATCAATCTGATTGTGCTGTCCCTGCAACTGAAATGCTGTTGAAGTATGATCAAAAGTAGCAGTAAGCAGATTTACAGCCCAACTTCCTGTAGTATGGCACTCATTACAATCGACTTTTAATTGCTTTCCATGAGGTGATTGTTGTGCAAAAACACCCACAGTAAACAAAAACCCCAATATTACGAATGACAATCTGCGCATTTAAACTCCTTTATTTTATATTCAATATATCTCCCTTTTTCGCTTATTTTTTCTTTATGACAGGCTTCGCATTTCACCTTTTCGTGAGCTCCATCCAATGGAAATTTAGTTTTATTATGGTCAAAATCGGTGATTTTGAAACTCAAATTACCATGACAAGAACTGCAGTCTGTTTTTCCGTTTTTATCAAACTGCCTTAAGTGAATATCGTTGTGACAATCCGTGCAATTATTAGTAAACGACTTAAAATTTTGGGTAATAATTCCTGTTTCTGATTTTGAAAAATGGCATGCAGGACAATCTTGCTTTTGATGTGCTCCTTCCAGTTTAAACTCGGTAAGGTTGTGATTAAATGTTACTTGTTTCCATTGGTCTTCGCTATGACAAACCTTACAATCTTGCTTTGGATAATACTTTTCAGCTATTAATCCTTCGTGATTATCCTTATGACAATCGACACAATTTGAACCTATTTCGCGGAAGTGCCATTCTTTCTCTTTCAAATGACAAGCAAAGCAAGGCGTTGCCATATGTGCGCCATTTAAAGAAAATTTGGATTGATTGTGTTTTTCGATGGAATAAGACGATGGTTTAAAGCCATTTACGCTATGACACGTTGAACAATCCGGATCTTTTCCGTTTAAATCCAATTCGTTTTTATGCTCATCTTTATGGCAATCTGTACATGTATTATGCGCTAAGGCATCCGTTAATTTTCCTTTATGACATTCCTTACAATCTACTTTTTGATGCAATCCTAAAAGCGGATAATTAGTTAAATTATGATTGAAATTTGTATTGGTTTTGATCGTTAAAAAAGAATTTTCGGTATGGCATTCAGTGCAATTCTGACCGAATTTATTTTTATGGATATCCTCGTGGCAATCGGTACATTTGGCAAATTTTATATCCGAGAAATATTGAAATTCCTCACCATTTCGCATCTCTTTTTTATGGCATTTTATACAATCTACGTCGCGGTGTTTCCCTTTTAAAATAAAATCTGCTTTATTATGATTAAAAGCAGATGCAGGTTTAAAAGCCTTTTGATCGTGGCAATCCGTACAGTTACTTGATAATGTTTTTTGATGATAATCAGTATGACAACTTAAACATTCTTGACCTAAACCCAAAAAGGTTTTAGTCTTTTTCAATACCAACGAATCGATAATAAAATCCTTTTTGTGGCATTTTTCGCAATCCAATTCCGCATGTTTTCCCTCCAAATCAAATTGTGTTAGTCGGTGATTAAAGGTGTCTTTTTTGAAACGAATAATCTCGAAATTTCGACCATGATGATCGTTATGGCAGGAGGCACAGGCTTTACCTTTAACTTCTGAAGAGGCATGATAACCTGTATTTTTATCGATTCGGGTTTTTATTTCTATATGGCAATCCAGACATTTTTCGTTGGTTACTTTATCGCCTAAAACATGACAGGCCGTGCAATTAGACATGCCTTCCAAATGGCTATGAGCTTGAACCAAATCGCCCGGAGATAGCTGTCCAAAACTCAAACGACTAAGTACAAGAAGCAGGCTTCCAAGAAAAAGTATCTTTTTTACATTTATCATATTTTAATTTTTATGTGTAAGTACGGTTTCACCAAATTTGCGAGTTATTTCAATTCCGGCTTTATTTAAAAATTGGGTGGGCAATTCTCCTCCGGCAAAAATATAAACCTTATCCGCCTTCGTAAAATTCTCTTGTTCAAGGGCATCCTCTTTTATATATACGCCCTGATCTGTAATTTGGGTTAGGTTTGAATGAAAGCGAACATTAATTTTACCGGCACCCACAGCTTGCTTTATTCTTTCCTCATTTTTGGGTTTTGCCCGATTAAAGGCACGACCTCTATATGCAATTTGAACTTTGTTTTGATCGCAGAGCAAAAGTGCAGATTCAAGTGCAGAATCGCCACCACCAACGATTACAATTTGCTGATCTTTAATCAATTCAGGCTCTAACAAACGGTAAGCTACTTTCTCGCTTATTTCGCCGGGAACACCCAATTTTCGGGGAGTTCCTCTTCGGCCAATGGCTAATAAAACCTTTCTGGAAGTTAAAGTATCTCCGGTGTTCGTTTCAACGCTAAATTTATCTTTTTGTTTGAGAATATGTTCAACTTTGGTCTTTTCTCGAATTTCTATCTCGTTTTTTGTTAAAACTTCTTCCCATAAATCAAGCAATTCTTTTTTACTCGTTTCAAAGAGTTTAACTCGGCCATGCAGGGGTAATTCCATAGCTGAAGTCATAACAATTTTGTTTCTGGGAAAAGTATAAACCGTTCCGCCTAAGGAATCCTGTTCAAGCGTAATAAATTTCAAGTGATGTTTTTTGGCAGTTAATGAGGCTGCAATTCCCGCCGGACCGGCACCAACAATAATCAAATCATAGTCAGCTTCTGCTTTCTTATCAATTGTTCCTACCAAATTGTCGACAGCCTGCTTACCTTGTTCCACTGCATTTTTAATTAAACCCATACCTCCCAGCTCACCGGCAATATACATTCCGGAAACATTGCTTTCGAAACTCGGATTTACATGAGGTAAATCTACACCGCGTTTTTCGGTTCCAATATGCAGACTGATGGCCTCTGTTGGACAGGCGTGAAAACAAGCGCCATGACCGATGCATCGCGAAGCATTGATGGTAGTTGCTTTTCCTCTTACAATACCAAGGATATCCTTTTCCGGACAAGCTTCGATACAAGCGCCTGTTTGTATGCAACTTCCAATATCAATTACCGGATGTAAAGAAACTGGCTCGTAAAGACCTGACTCTTTAGCAATTTTTATTTTTGCCTCTACAATTTTTGATTTTTTGTTTTGCTGCCAAACATAATATCCAATTAGCCCTATCAGTAAAAGGGCTACAAAACCATAAATAATCAGGCTTTCTATAAATACAGTCAAAATTAAAAGATCCATCGGTATCCAAAAACTAAGGTTACTGCTACATGAACTATCATTATCACAATCATTAAAATGGCAAATGGAAGATGCACTACATGCCAATATTCAAATAATTTTTGCATCAATTCCAGCCGTTTTATACGTTTATTTAAATTGAGTTCACTCCTACAGAGTTTGCGTATTTTTTTTCTGTCTTTTTTTGGAACCTTTAGGCTTATCAATTGTTTATTGATATTTGCTAAACGACTTTTATCAGAAGAATCTGTCGATTCGAGTAGTTGTAGAAATGCATTATTTACATTAAATTTCTCGACAAGCTCATTTTTTATGCCTGTTTTAAAATCTTCGATCTCTGTTAAACTCATTGCTCTCCCCTCAATGGTTTTGGGGATTTGAAGATATATAAATCGGCCTATTACTCCACTTAAAGCAACCGCAACCATACTCCAAAAGCTAATAGAAACTAATCCTCCAAACTTAAAAGCGGTATGGAATAAAATAAGAATTGGACCCACAGTGCATAAAAAGATATGAAACTCCAGCCAATGCTTTAATAATCCTAAACGCGACATTATTCTAAGCCTTTTTCTGGCCATATAGATAAATACGCCAAACAACATTAAAAAGGTACCCAAAATGCCCAGTCCATGCCCAACGCTTCCACTCGGCTTAAACGCATTGTGATTTTCATGAAAAAATCGCTGATCGATATCCACAGAATAGTAGGAGGCACCTATATAAATTAATCCTATTAGAGTAGCTACGACGATTAAAGTCATACTAGAAATATAAAGTCTATGCGTAATTGTTTTCACTTTAGAATTTGATATAAATTAACAAATAGTTAACGATAAAACTACTAAAAAAGGTATTTAACTACCTAAATTATCGACAATTTATATTCATTCTAGATAGAATACTTTCTATACAAATCGAAGCGAAAACTGTAAAGAATAAATAAGAAAGCTTAAATTCCCTTTAATTCTTTAGCATTAAAAGTGAAGGGAAGTAAGTCTGATATGCCATTAATAATTTGCACCCGACCATTAGGTTCTGATAAAATAACCCTCATTTTTATTTGATATAAATGCTCATATTCGGCCATAACCTGACGACAAGATCCACAGGGTGCTAAAGGTTTAGTAAATTTCACTTCATCAGATTCAACAGCCACAGCAATGGCTAACATTGGAACATTAGGATAATTGGCAGAAGCGTAATACATAGCCACTCTTTCGGCGCAAAGTCCTGATGGATATGCCGCATTTTCTTGATTATTTCCGGCAACAATTTCGCCATTTTCTAACAAAACGGCAGCACCAACCTTAAATTGAGAATAAGGAGCATATGCAGTTTTGCAAGCCAATTGGGCTCTATCCAGTAATTTTCTATCGGTGCTATTTAGTTCATCAAAATTTTGATAATCTTCAATTTCAATAATGTGTTTTACTTTTTTCATTAATATAGATTCAATAAGTCCGAAAAGTCGATTCCCTTCGTTTTATACCATTTACACGGGTCAAAGTTACAAAACTCAGGTATTTTCTAAAAACGAAAAATAGTTTGATTGCGATCAGGTCCTACAGAAACAATTGAAACCGGAACTTCTGTTTGCTGCTCAATAAATCGAATATAATCCATTAGATTTTCCGGTAATTCTTCTTCTTTTTTAACCTTCACAATACTCGTTTTCCAGCCCTTAACCGCTTGGTAAACGGGCTCCAATTTAGCATCATTGATTTCGTTAGGAAAATAATCCATTTTTTGCGATCCATAATTGTATTCTGTACAAACCTGAATGGTTTCAAAATCATCCAAGACATCTGATTTAGTAATAATTAAATCAGTTACACCATTGAGCATAATGGCATATTTAAGTGCAGGTAAGTCCAGCCAACCACAACGACGTGGCCGACCTGTTGTAGCCCCAAACTCGTGACCGGATTTTCTTAATTCTTCGCCCACCTGGTCGTGCAATTCTGTAGGAAAAGGTCCATTTCCTACACGCGTACAATAGGCTTTAAACAGTCCAAAAACTCGGCCTATTTTTTGAGGTGCAATCCCAAGTCCCGAACAAACGCCACTTACAATAGTGTTTGACGATGTTACAAAAGGATAACTACCAAAATCAATATCCAGCATGGTTCCTTGTGCACCTTCGGCCAAAACACTTGCTCCATTTTTTAGCTCTGTATTAATAAAATGCTCACTATCAACTAATTTCATCGACTTTAAGGTATCCAAAGAAGCCAGCCATATTTTTTCGTATTCCTCGAATGATTTGCCGTCGATTTTAAAATTATTTAAATCGAAATTATACGCTTTAGCGATTTGAAAATGATTCTCTCTTTTTTGATTGTATTTCAGTTTAAAATTTTCATTCAATATATCCCCTACCCGAACACCGCTTCGATTTACTTTATCTGTATAAGTTGGGCCAATTCCTTTTAAAGTAGAACCAATTTTTTCGCCCCCCTTATCTTGTTCATAAACCGCATCGAGTAAACGGTGTGTTGGCAAAATTAAATGAGCTTTTTTTGAAATATAAAGGTTTTTTTTAGGCTCGATATTATTGGCATATAATTTTTCGATTTCTTGTTCGAAAATATAAGGATCGATAATTACACCATTTCCTATCAGATTTTTGGTATGCGCATGAAAAATGCCCGATGGAATGGTATGTAAAACGTGTTTTTGACCGTTAAATTCCAGCGTGTGACCGGCATTAGGACCGCCCTGGAATCGAGCTATAATATCATATTTAGGTGTGAAAACATCTACTATTTTTCCTTTACCTTCGTCACCCCATTGTAAACCTAACAGAACATCAACCTTCATTTGCTTACCATTTTTAGTTTGCCTTAATAAAAAGGCCTTTTGAAAAAATAAATATAAACTTAAAGACAGAGAATCACTGCCTTAAAAAGCCCAGCAAAGATAAGCATAAAATACGGGAAAGATTCTGCTTATCACAGAGAAAATAGAGTGTATAAAATAAGTCGTGTATTTAACGGTGTTTTACTGTTGCCACTCTTGCTGTAGCAGATTTTTTGGTGTTACAGCTTCCGTAAAAGGTTAACGAATGACTATTGATTGTAACGCCTAAAAGCTTTTCTACCGAATTCTTAATTTCCTCTAAACGAGGATCGCAAAACTCTAATACGGAGCCATCATCGAGGCAAATAAAATGGTCGTGCTGACTGAATTTAAAGGATTTTTCAAATTGAGCGCAATTATTTCCAAATTGATGTTTGGTGACTAAACCACATTCTAACAATAATTCCATGGTATTATACAAAGTTGCTCTGCTCACTCTGTACTTATTGTTTTTCATGGTTACATACAGGGTTTCTATATCGAAATGCCCATCCGTATTGTAAATCTCCTTTAAAATTGTATAGCGCTCGGGTGTTTTACGTTGACCATTTTTTTGTAAAAATTCGGTAAAGACTTTTTTTACTGCTTCGTAGGTCTCCTTTGTATTTGTGCTTTTCATTCGCTTATTATTATTGAATTTAACGCTCTTTTTGGCTAGTATATGGTTAGCTATAAATTCATTTAAACTATAAAAAATGCTCGCATTGTTTTATCTAATCGCAGGTGTAAAGATATAAAAATATTTTTTATTTGGATTAAATATAAATAGTTAAATTTTAATCAGTTAAAAAAACGATTTATGTCAGTTTTTTTTATCTCATAGCGCTAATATTAAAATAACAGTTGTTAAGTCGATTTATTCATTCTGCTTTTTATATTTTTGCAGAAACATAGTGCTGGACTCTAAAAAAGATTGCTGTAAATCATTCGATTATGAAAAAAGTATATACTTTATCTACTTGCGATACGAGCAGAAAAATCCTAAAACAAGCCAATCTTGAATCGCATAATTTTGAAATTAAAGACATAAAAAAATCACCACTAACAGAAGCTGAATTGCTGGAAATGCATCAAATGGCCGGTTCTTACGAAGCCTTATTCAGCCGAAGAAGTCAGCACTATAAGCGGATGAATTTAAAAGAAAAAGCCTTAAGCGAGAGCGATTATAAGAATCTGATTTTGAGCGAATATACTTTCTTGAAGCGCCCCGTAATTATTGATGGCAGTTGCATTTTTATTGGCAATAGCAAAGCCAATATTGAAGCTTTACTCAAACATTTAGGGAAATAATTAGCGGTTGAGCACTTCGTCGTATCTGCCGGATTTTACTTCTTCTTCTAGCGTTTTATACCAATCTTCACCATATTTTCTGATCAGCGGTTCTTTTAAAAATTCGTAAACAGCTACCTTTTCTTTTTTCCCTTTTACGCGAGCCATATCACAAATGCCCCAATGATGATAGTTTATCGCTTCAAAATCTTTGTATTCCGTAATTCGAATGGGGTATAAGGAGCAGGAAATGGGTTTAATATTTGGGATTTTCTTTTCGCGATAGGCTTTTTCAATAGCGCAAAGTGCGATTTTATTTTCAAAATACACAAAAGCACATTCTTTATCATTAACTAGTGGAGTTACCAGTTCGCCATCTGCATCGTAATCAAAAACGCCGCCTTTTTCTATTACTTTCCAACCCTCATCGGTCATATAGAGGCGAATTTTATCGATATAATCTTCGAGCAGACTTATTTCGTCTACATCAAGCGGAGCTCCGGCATCTCCTTGCACACAACATTCGCCATAACATTTGGATAAATCACAGCTAAATTGTTTTTTTATTACTTCTTCCGAAACGATGGTATTGCCTATTGAAATCATGGGGCAAAAGTAATAATTTTGTGTTGTGGGGTAATTTTTTATTTCACCCTTTCAGGGCTTTTTTTATGTTAGTTTATATTTTTCGATGGGCGTTGCCCATCGCTATTGGATTACGCCCATTCTGGGTTTAAGCTATACGCGGTGTTTTATCTTAATCGAAATACATAATTCCCTATAGACCTGAAAGGACAAAATGCTTATTTCTAGTACTCACTTCCTCTCATACCATTCAATAACGATCATTCTGTACTTATTATTTAACCCGTTTTTTTTCGCTACACTCATATCAAAATAATATGTTTTCTCAAAATGCATGCCTTTTTAAAAGCCCTGAAAGGGTAAAATACACTAACACAGGGTGTAAGCCCTGTGAATTTGGAATCCACTAATTACCAAGGGCTTTGCCCACCGCTATTGGATTACGCCCATTCAGGGCTTGAAAAATTCAATTTTTTTGCCTGTAGTTTATGCTTTTAAATCGTGTTTTTAAAGCAATTGTTTTCACCCAAATATATAGAAAATTATTGAAAGATGGGTAAAGACCTCCGCTATTGGAGTACGTCCATTTAGGGCTTGAAAGGTTCAATTTCTGCTTCTGTAAATCTGCTATTGTGAAAGTTTTTGCAACAATTGTTTAAACCCAAATATAAAGAAAATCGTTGCCAATCAAAAAGTTTAAAACGCAAAAAAAGCCGCCAAAATCAAAATTGGCAGCTCTTTATATCGTTTACTATCAGCTTACAAACCAACGTGCTCCGGACCTTGCTCAAAAACAATATCCGTTGGTATTCCAGCTGCATCTACTTTATCTAAATCGGCTTGCAAATCTGGAGTAATCAATCCTTTAGATTCTATCAATGCTTTAGCTGCATCGTAATCTCCATCTCCCTGAATCTGTAAAATTAAGGCGATTAAATCTTTCGAGGCCGCTTTCATTTTTTCAAAATCGATGGCATACGTACCTTCGTCGGTTTTCTTAAAGGCTTCTTTTTCGAGGAAATAATTAAAACGAACCATATTGGCTTTTCCATGCGAACTTGCTGCTCCAAATCGAACAGAACGGAAGATACCTGCCATAAAAGTGACATAATTTTCCATTAAATCGGTATCGGCGAACTCGCCCATTTCGTTGAGCTGAGTTACCATAAACAATCCCAAGATATCGGCTTTGCCTTCTTCTAAAGCAGAATATTGTTCTTTCAATGCTTTACGAATCGGGCCATTTCCATTAATTGTGTTTTTTATTCCCAATCCATGAGCAACTTCGTGAAACATTGTATTGGCAAAAAAGGCATCAAAAGTTACATATTGAAGCTGATCTTTGGCGATTAATACTTCGCTAATAGGAACTAAAATCTTTTCGAATTTAGCACGCATACTGTTTTTTAATTGCAAGCGACGAGTGCCTTTTTCCAACTGAACACGCTCATCGTTAGGCAAGTTGATAGCGATTGTTTTAGAGCCGGCATTGCAATCTCCGGCATAATAAATAACATCGTAAGCGTTTAAATCGGTATCAAATCCCGGAGTTTCTGCTTTATATTTATCCTCTACAGGAATTTGTTCTTGCAAAACAGGAAGATATTGAGCAAAACGCGCCAATTTTTCACTCCAGGCAATATCTTTTATCAGAATAAAAGCTTCGTGCGCAGCTTTATATCCATACAAGGCATCTTCGTAATTTTCGATAGGTCCGATTACCAAATCCACATTGCTGTTTTTCATATCGAGCCAAGCCATATCGCTGGCAAAATAATCATCTGTAAGCAAAGCTTCCGCGCGAAGGTTAAGATAGGTTTTCAGTCCTTCGTCATCGGCAAGATCGGCTGCTTTGCGAAGTAAATCGGCTACTTTTTGGGTTTCCTCTTTAAAATAATCGTGATACCAGATGCTTTTTAGCTGTCCATTTTCATCACGACGAATCATGGTGTACAAATTATCTTTGTTTGGATCTTCCCAAGCCTCAAACTCTTCTGTTGTCATATCTTTTGGGTAGAAATTTGCACCTAATGGTTTGGGACCAATTCCTTCAATAAACGACTTATTATTGTCTAAACGATTCCAGGGACCATAATTGATATCTACAAATTTGCGTGTGTTTTCGTCCAATCCGGCGAACAATTCTTCGTTAGGTCCGTATGTTTGGCACCAATACATCTGATTCATAATTGCCGAAGCATCGAAAAGTACTTTAAGCATTTCTCTTTCATTATCCGATAAATGAGACAGATCCGCTGTAAGCTCAAACGGAGTGTACATGTCGACTAATTTTTGCATTTCAGAATTAGATTGTTTGCTGTTGCAGGCAGAAAAAACGGCAATAAAAATCACCATAAAGACTATGATTTGTTTTTTTATCATGTTAAAATTTTTATTTGATTAGAATCAACGAAAATACAAAAAATTCCTTGCTTTCTCAAGTCGAAAAAGATTGCTATTTTCTCCTTTTTTGAAAGAACACGTTTAGAAGTTGACTGCATTCCTTTTCTAAAACGCCTTTTACAACACTTGTTTTTGGATGTAAAACAGAAGCATTTAGTGTTGAAAATCCTTTTTTAGGATCGGAAGCTCCATAAACGATATGTGGAATTTGCGTCCAGGCTGCAGCTCCGGCACACATAACACAAGGCTCAAGAGTAACATATAGCGTACAATCTTTCAGGTATTTACCACCCAATAAATTTGCAGCCGCAGTATAGGCTTGCATTTCGGCATGTGCAGTTACATCATTTAGAGCTTCGGTTAGATTATGCGCTCGAGCAATCACCGTTTTTTGGCTCACGATTACAGCTCCAACCGGAACCTCCTCTTTATCGAATGCTTTTTGGGCTTCTTTTAAAGCTTCGCGCATAAAGTATTCGTCTGAAAATAATTCCATCTTATAGTATTGAAGAGTTTTAAGTAAATCTTTAAAATAGCGTTTTTAATTTCACCAAACGAAGATACAAGAAAAGTGCCTGTATCCTTTTAGTTGCCACGTAAATTTGACTTTTTTGCCGTATTTTTGCCAAAATTTAAATTATGGGATTAATCCTTTCTATAGAAACAACAACGCGTATATGCAGCGTTGCTCTTGCTCAAAACGGCAAGTTAGTAAGCTTACGCGAGGTGAACAGTAAAAATTCACACGCCGAAATTCTAAATGGATATATAACAGAAGTGCTTGAAGAAAGTCATTTTTCTTTATCCGATTTGGATGCAGTTGCTGTTAGTGAAGGTCCGGGATCTTATACCGGATTGCGCATTGGCGTTTCTACCGCTAAAGGATTGTGCTATAGCCTGGATATTCCATTAATCAATATCAGCACTTTGTATTCGTTGGCTGCTCACACCAAAACAAAATTAAATGAGCAATTACTGAAAAACCATAATTTAATTATTTGTCCAATGATTGATGCCCGCCGGATGGAAGCCTATACGGCTCATTATAGAGCTACGCTTGAAGAGATTAGATCTGTTGAAGCAGAAATCATTGATCAAGATACATATCAGGAACTTTTAAAAAAACACAAGCTTGTTTTTAGTGGCGATGGCGCTGAAAAATACCGCGAACTCTATAAAAACAATCCCAATGCTCATTTTTATTCAGATATTCTTCCATCAGCGATTGGAATGATTGAACGAGCTGAGCAGAAATTTAAAGCACAAGATTTTGCTGATTTAGCTTATTTCGAACCGTTTTATTTGAAGACTTTTGTGGCGGGAATTCCAAGGGTTAAGGGTTTGCGGTAAGTTAATGTGTTGGTGTGACAATGTGATGATGAATCGAAATGAGCAGAGCTCAGCTTTATATTTTACCACAAAGTCGCTCAAAGGAAACGCAAAGTTTCACAAAGCATTTTCACCATTTCTTATGTAAAGAAATATAAATCAGGATGTTAATAAATCAATTAATTCTTCGGAAGTAACTGATTTCTGATCTCCACTTTCCATGTTTTTAAGCACAAATTTTCCCGAACTCATTTCGTTTTCTCCAATCATCACCACAAAAGGAATAGACTTATCGTTAGCATATTTCATTTGCTTTTTCATTTTGGCCGCTTCGGGATAAATTTCTGAATTAACGCCTGCTTGACGCAGTTTTGCTAAAATAGGCAAGCAATACGCTTCTTCTTTTTTTCCAAAATTCACAAAAAACACTTTGGTATTATCCAATCGGTTTTTTGGATACAATTCCAACTCGTTTAAAACATCGAAAATACGATCGGCTCCAAAAGAAATACCCACGCCTGAAACATCTTTCAGTCCGAAAATGCCCGTTAAATCATCGTAACGACCACCGCCACAAATACTTCCAATCTGAACATCAGAAGCTTTTACTTCGAAAATAGTTCCAGTATAATAATTCAAACCACGAGCTAAAGTTAAATCGAGTTCTACCTCATTTTGCAAATCGAAAAGCTGCAAATAATCCATAATTTCTTGCATTTCAGCAACGCCCTTTAGGCCTATTTCAGAGTCGGCTAAGGCTATTTTTAAGGAAGCCAATTTCTCCGCATTGTTTCCTGATAACAAAATAATGGGTTGCAATTGATCTACAGCTTCTTGAGGTAATCCTTTTTCGAACAACTCTTTGTTTACATTTTCTAATCCAATTTTATCGAGTTTATCCATAGCCACCGTAATATCAATAATCTTATCGGCCTGACCAATAATTTCGGCTATCCCAGAGAGAATTTTACGGTTATTTAATTTGGTAACAACGCCCACTTTTAAATCCGAAAAAATAGCATCAATCAATTGAACCAATTCTACTTCATTAAGCAAAGCGTTGTTTCCAATGACATCGGCATCGCATTGAAAAAATTCGCGGTAGCGTCCTTTTTGAGGTCGGTCGGCACGCCAAACCGGCTGAATTTGATAACGCTTAAATGGAAAACTAATTTCGTTCTGATGTTGAACAACAAATCGGGCAAAGGGAACTGTAAGGTCATAACGCAATCCCTTTTCGCTGAGTTTAGTCGTTAGTTTTTGACTGTTTTTTTCCGCTAATTCTTCATCCGGTACTTTACTGATAAAGTCTCCCGAATTTAGAATTTTAAACAAAAGTTTATCGCCTTCCTCACCATATTTCCCCATTAGAGTACTTAGATTTTCCATCGCAGGCGTTTCGATAGGTTGATAAGCAAAACGCAGAAAATGCTTTTTAATCGTATCGAAAATATAATTTCTTTTAAGCATTTCTGCCGGAGTAAAATCGCGGGTTCCTTTAGGAATAGAAGGTTTTTGAACAGCCATAATTTGTTAATTAAACGGCCACAAAGGTAAAAAGAAAATGAATGAGTTCCCGTTCTATTTTTCAATAGAAAAACGATCCCAGTCTAAACCAACCGTAAATTTCTCCCTAAAATCGACTAAAGTTTTCTTCGAAAGCAAAAGCGTTTCGGTAAATTCGGTATTGGATTTATGTTCGATAAACTTTTGTCCTTTTGCATCGTAAATATTGGAATCACCTGCATGAGCTAGTCCATTTCCATCTTCACCGATACGGTTAACTCCAATGACATAAGCTTGATTTTCAATGGCTCGCGCTTTTAATAAACTCATCCAAGGATCTCTTCTTGATGCCGGCCAATTGGCGATATAAATCAATAAATCATATTCATATTTACCGTTTGCAAAATTATTCTTTGCCCAAACCGGAAAACGCAAATCGTAGCATACAAGTGGCTTTATTTTCCACCCTTTTAATTCTACTATAATACTTTCGTTACCGGCGGTAAATTTATGATGTTCACCGCCTAAACTAAACAAATGACGCTTATCATAGTACTGATAATTTCCGTCGGGGAGCATCCAAAATAAGCGATTAAAATAATTTCCGTTTTCTCGAATGATAATACTGGCGCAGATAACAGCATTTTTTTCTTTGGCTTGCTCGCGTAGCCATTGCATGCTTTTGCCTTCCATTTCTTCGGCCACATCTTCAGGATCGACAACAAAACCCATAGTAAACATTTCGGGCAATACAATCAAGTCCACTTCTTCCTGAATTTGACTAATTTCGAAGGCGAAGTTGGCCAGATTCGCATCTACATCTTTCCAAATAAGATCGGACTGGATAATACTTACTTTTAAATCTTGCATAATATTTCGGCTGCTTTTTCTAGTGTTTCTTCGCCTTTGGCAAAACAAAAGCGTAAAATTTTATTGTCGTCTTTTTTCTGATAAAAAGCAGAAACAGGAATGCTTGCAAGTCCAAATTCTTTAATCAATCGGGTTGCAAAATCCATTTCTTTTTCTTCAGAGATGGCAGAATAATCGAGCAATTGGAAATAAGTTCCGTAAGACGGGATTATTTTAAATCGAGAAGTGCTTAGTCGTTCAACAAAAAAATCGCGTTTTTGTTGGTAAAATTCACCCAAATGCAAATAATTTTCCGGATCGGTCATATAATCAGCTAATGCATATTGGATGGGTGTATTAACGGCAAAAACATTAAATTGATGTGCTTTTCTAAATTCTTTCATCAGGTTTTCGGGAGCTAAAACAAAGCCCATTTTCCATCCTGTTGCATGGAATGTTTTTCCAAAACTACCCACCACTATACTTCTTGCTGCCAGACTTGGATAAGCACAAACACTTTCGTGTTTTTTTCCTTCAAAAATGATATGCTCATACACTTCGTCACTTAGTATAATGATGTCTGTGTTTTTTGTAATTCTTTCCAGTTCGATCATATCCTGATTGCTTAAAACGCTTCCTGTTGGATTATGAGGCGTATTAATCACAATCATCTTAGTTCGATGGGTAATTTTATTGGTCACTTCTTGCCAATCGATATGGTAATCGGGCAATTGCAATTGAATATACTTTACAATGCCACCATTTAAGCGAACGGCAGGCCCATAGGAATCGTAAGCCGGCTCAAAAATAAGCACTTCGTCTTCGTCGCGAATAAACGCACTTATAGCCGTAAACAAAGCTTGAGTGGCTCCGGCTGTAACCGTAACTTCGGTTTCAACATCGTAATCCACCTGATAGGTTTTAGCCGCTTTGGCAACAATTTGCTTACGAAATTCAAGCACTCCTGGCATAGGAGCATATTGATTAAAACCTGCAAGCATTTTTTTATGGATCGAGTCTATCAATTGCTTAGAAACCGGAAAATCAGGAAAGCCTTGCGATAAATTAATGGCATTATGCCGGATTGCTAAGCCCGACATCACCGCAAAAATAGAAGTTTCTACTCCGGGCAATTTGGAAATTACATTACCTTCAAACTTATTCATATGCGTTTTTATTAACGAGAATCAAGTGTTTGGTTTGTTTTATTATCGAACTACTATTTTTCAATAACGATAAAACCGGAACAAAATTACAAAATTCGAAACAATCGACAAGTTAGTAAATTAAAAAGAAACTACCTTTGTAAAAAGTCATTTTAAATGTCGAAACTGTATCTAATCCCTACACCAATTGGAAACCTTGAAGATATTACGCTTCGGGCCATCCGCATTTTAAAAGCGGTTGATTTAATTTTAGCCGAAGATACCCGAACAAGTGGTCGCCTATTAAAACATTTAGAGATTAATAATAAATTGCTCTCTTATCATATTCATAATGAACATAAAACAGTGGTTCAGCTTGTCGATCGTATATTATCGGGCGAAAGTATGGCGCTTATCAGTGATGCCGGAACGCCTGCCATTTCAGATCCCGGGTTTTTGTTGGTTCGCGAATGTATAAAAAACAATATTGAGGTTGATTGTCTTCCCGGTGCAACTGCTTTTGTTCCTGCTTTAGTAAATTCCGGATTGCCTAACGATCGCTTTCATTTTGAAGGTTTTTTGCCGCATAAAAAAGGGCGCCAAACGCGCTTAATTGCTTTAGCGGAAAATCCGTTTACTAGTATTTATTACGAATCGCCACATCGCCTGGTAAAAAGTTTGAGGCAATTTGCCGAGTTTTTTGGTGAAGATCGTCAGGCCAGTGTTTCCAGAGAAATAAGCAAAATGTATGAAGAAACAGTTAGAGGAACCTTGCTAGAATTGGCGCAGCACTTTGAAGAAAAAGGCGTGAAAGGCGAAATTGTTTTGGTGGTAGCAGGTAAATCCAGCTAGGATTCTACTACTTTGATAGCAAATTTAGTCACCAATCAGTGTTTAAATATAGGATAATCTTTCACTAAACTTTGCGCAACTCTGTGTCTTCTCTGTGATTCTCTGTGAAATAGCTATTACACTCCCAAGGGGATACCTTTGGGAAAAGTGGCACAGAGAAAATCAATACTTTTTGAAACCTCTTGTCGTCCTTACCTTTTGCTATGATGATTAGTGACCAAATTTATTTATTCAATAAAAAATCACTTATTTTATCCCAAAACCCATTTTCCAAATGACAATTGGAATGGCCTCGATTGGGAATTGCCCATAGTTCTAAGTTTGGTTGCGCCTTTTTTAATTGATAAGCTTGTTCTAGAGGCACCACTTTATCATCTATTCCATGAATCAATAAAAAATCAGCCTTTGCCTTTTTGATATTGTTTACGGGTGCAATGGCATCAAAATCGATTTTGATCCGCCATTTCATAAATTTAAAAAACAACCAGGTAAAAGGAATATAAGGCACATATCGATCGCTCAATTGCTTGCGCATAACCTCTAAAGGATGAGCAAAAGCGCCAACAGTTACAACTTTACTTATGCGCTTATCGCGACGAGCAGCTAAAATTGAAGCCGCACCACCAATAGACAAACCAATTAGCGAAATTTCCTTATTCACCTGTTTTTTATTGCTCAATATAGCGTCGATGGCCGATTCGATATCTTCCGCAAATTTGAGCATAGTCATTGGTCCATCTTTATGGCTATTGCCATGGCCCCGCGCATCGAAGGCCAGCATATTAAAACCACGGCAACATAATTTTCGCAGATATGGAGTCATGCGTTCTACATTTCTGCCCCAACCATGAACCAGAATCAAGGTAGGAAACTCAGGATTTGCTTCCACTTTCCAGGCATAAATATCCTGACCCTTAACCGAAGGGAATTTAATCTCTTGAATTTTAAGTCCTAAATCTTTTGGTATTTGGTCGTGTGGATTTTCGGGTGTTTGAAAACCTTTATAAATCAAAAACAAAACAAGTGCCAAAAGGGCAAAGGCGATAATTGCGCTATAAAGAAATACCATTAAAATCGTGTTTATTTCACAAATTTACAAAATCAATCCCAATGAAAAAGAAAAGAAATTACTCGACTTCGTTAAGCAATTTCTTACTTACTCGTGTAATATTATGATTTACGGTATCGCTCGCTACAGTTCCATCAATTAATCGAATGATACGATGACAATGCAGGGCAATATCTTCTTCGTGTGTAACAACAATAACCGTATTTCCTGCGGCATGAATTTCTTCAAAAAGCCCCATAATTTCGACTGAAGTTTTGGAATCGAGGTTTCCGGTTGGTTCGTCGGCTAAAATAATGGATGGATTATTTACCAATGCTCTAGCTACGGCCACTCTTTGTCGCTGGCCACCTGAAAGTTCATTTGGACGGTGATCCATACGATCCGACAGATGCACATCGGCTAAAGAACGAGTGGCTTTAGCAACACGGTCGGTTTTTGAATATCCGGCATATATTAAAGGTAACATCACATTTTCAAGCGCTGTAGAACGTGGAAGCAAATTAAAGGTTTGGAAAACGAAACCAATTTCGCGGTTACGAATTTCGGCCAATTCGTTGTCTTGCATTTTGCTTACATCCTGTCCCGCTAAAAAATATTCGCCATGGGTTGGGGTATCTAAGCAACCTAAAATATTCATTAACGTTGATTTTCCCGATCCTGAAGGACCCATTAAAGCAACATATTCGTTTTTATAAATATCTATACTAATAGATCTTATGGCTTTAACCAGTTGTGTACCTACTTGATAATGCTTTGCAATATTTGAGATGGTAATGACTTTTTCCTGCATAATTATGGTTTTGTAAGAGGTTCAAAAATAGGCATAATTCTTTAAATGTCTACAAAATTAAAAACGTAATACGAAATGTTGCTTTGTCGATTCCTTTCTAAAAAACAGCAGTCCCATAAAAAATAAATCCAAACTGAGTTTTACGACGTGCTTATCGCCTACCATTTTCCAGATCATTATCGCCTCTTTCGACGCATGGATTTGGGGAATGATTACAGCTGTATGGTTTTGGATAAATGGCAACAAGGCTTCAAATGTATTTTTATTATTGATTTGCAGCGCATTAGAAATATAGATAAAATCAAATTTTTGTGCTTTATTATCTAATTCTTCCAAATTTTTTACAAAAACAAGAGCAGAAACATCTTTAAAAAACGCTTTATAGGCTTCCTCATTATTGGGTGTCAAAACCAAGATAGAGCTTGGATTTAAATGTTGGTAAATGGCATGCAAAATTCGTGTTTCTTGATTTTTAAAACCAAGGTGTTTTTGATTCAGTTTCATAAGGCTTTTTGCTTTCTTTTTAACAGCATTATAAAAAGCAAACACAAAAGGCGAATGGATTCCATGCGCATTTGTTGACCGGATTAAAAAGCGAATTTTTTCGCTCATTATAAAGCAAAGCCTTTTTTTCATTTTAAAGTGAATAAGCAAACACAAATATCCAAAATTTACAAAAAGAAAAAAGAGGATAACTTAGGCGCCTTCCTCTTTTTTGCATTTTAAATCACCTTTATTTCGGTATTAAGCGTGCACCTCCACAAACTTGCGTTCGAGAAAATGGATCAGTTTCTGATACGCCTCAGCATCGGTATCCCAGTCATATCGATGCTTTAAAGTGCTAATGTATTGCAATGATTCTTCGAATCGTTTAAAGTTATTCAAGGTATAAATTACATCTTCGTAGGCTTGCGAATTGCCGGCAAATAATTCGTTAATAAAATAAAACTTATCGTTGATGCCAATTGCCGATTTCAAGTTTTCGATACGGGTATTACTCAGTTTGTTTACCACGCTTTTGTCGTCGCCTTTTTTTGCCAGAGTATCATTTACACTAAATATTTCGTCTTCGAACTGAAGCAGCAGGCTTGGTTTTTGCGTTTCGGGTTTTGGCGTTTTTTTCGCAGCTGCATCCGTTTTCTTTTCTTTTTCTTCGTCTATTTCTTTAAGAAAATCTTTGGTTACGTCGCGTTCTTCGGTATCTGTTATTGCATAATCGGCCTTTATTTCCTGAACTTCAGCTTGGGTTTCTTTTTGCTCTGTTGGTTCTGTTTTTTCTGTGCTGTTTTCTGCTTTTACAGGATCAACACCACTCAAATGTTTCATTTTATTTAGCTCACTCATTTGCTCGTAGAGCCTGCGCATGGTTGCCATTATAATATCGAGCTCTATTTGTGGAACTCTAACTTCGTTGGTACTTAGGTTCTCAAATTGTTCATTTAATTCATTTAAAACAACTTCCATTTCTTCGAGAGCGGTTTTCAGTTTCATGGGTTAGTAGTATTAATATTTCTATATTTAA
>JAFGHU010000061.1 GCA_016929955.1 Bacteroidales bacterium
ACATTCATATTAAAATCGTCGATACCCAAATTTCCATCGCCAGAACCAATACCTCTACTGTTTAATACACCGATCACTTTTAACCAAACATCGCCACATTTAATTTGTTTGCCAATACCGCTTTCCGTTGGAAAAAGTCGCGATTTTATTTTATGGCCGATAATGCAAACCTGTTCGCCATTTTGGTAATGTTTATCACTAAAAAACTGTCCCTGATTAAGTTCCAGACCATATACTTCAAAAAAGTCGGGAGTAACACCCGTAAAATCGCCGGCAATGCTTTTATTGGCATAAACCACTATGGTTTCATTGGTAACTTCAGGAGAAACCCTGACTATAGTTGGAATTATTTTTTTCATACCTGCAGCTTCTTCCAGATTCAATCCCGGTGAGAGCTTGGCTTTAGCCAAATCGTTTTCGCCCTGATTTTCCTCCTCTGTCGAACTTGTTTCCGTATCACGAATCAAACGCGGCGTAATCACAATATTATTTACTCCAACCAATTTCATCTGATCGAGCACTTCTTTTTTAGCTCCGTTTCCGATGGCGAGCATAGATATTACCGCGGCAACTCCAAAAATGATACCTAATGCAGTAAGTAAAGAGCGCACCTTATTTTCGAACAATGCTTTTGAAGCAATATTAAGAATAAGCGTGTACTTTTCCAGTTTCAATTTAATTCTATTCATACTAGAGGGTATTGCTTATTAGTTCTTAATCTTCCATTCATTAGCACCATCCGGAGGAAGCAGATACACATCATCACCTGCATTTAAACCACTTGTAATAATGATACTGTTTTCGTTGCTTTTTCCTGTTTCAACAACTTTTTTCGAACCTTTTACATAAACATACTGCGTGCTGTCTTGAACATATAAGCATTCTAAAGGAATAAACACCTTATCCTCGAGAACCTCAGTGATAATAACATTTTTTGTGGTCATTGCGGGGCGCAAACTTTCGTCCGACCCTTCAACTTCTATAATCACCTCAAAAACATTGGCACTCGAATTACGCAATTCTTCACCAATATTGGCCACACTGGTTACTTTCCCTTTCAATTCTTTTCCCGGAAAAGCATCTACTCCTATTTCCACTTGCTGACCTGTTTTTACTTTACTAATATCAATTTCGTTGACATAGGTTTTTACCAACATTCTTGTTAAATCGGGCAATTGGGCAATAACCGGACGCCAAGGGCTAATCATCGAACCGGTTTCAATCTTTTCGCCGCGTCGGGTTTTAGCGTAAATAACCATTCCGGGTTGCGGAGCTTTAATCGAAAATTCTCTTAGAATATCCATGGTTTGTTTACGCACATTGGTTTGCTTTTTAAGATCGATCATAATCTGCTGAATGGTGGTTTCTTCTTTTTCCTTTCGTAATAAATAACCTTCAACAGCCTGATCATAGTTTCGACGGGCTTTTTCTAGATTGATTTCAGCCTGACGCTGTATAGCAGGAGCTTCGAATTTTGAATTATCTACTTCTAAAGCGAGCTCTTCCATCGAATAACGCAAATTAACGATATTATCGCGCGCGGCTCTAAGCGTTAAGGCAGAATCGAGCTTCGAATTTGTAACTTGCGTATTCAGCTTTTCAATATTGGCATCGATCTCATCCAAACGATTCATAACCACAGTTTTATCTAAACTTGCGATAAAATCGCCGGAGTCTACCACGGTGCCTTCAGGGATTAAATTCTCGATCTTGATTTCGCTGTAAATTTCAATATTTCGTAAATTTTGAGGACCGATAATTTCGGTTGAAAATCTTGAGTCCAGTTCTCCGGTTGTTGTAACGCTGATAATAAACTCGCCTTGTTCTGCTTTTACTAAAATACTATTCGAAGTCTTTGCCCCGGGAATAATCCACCAGATAACAAGGATAAGCACTAGCGATACTGCTGCAATAGTGAAATTCTTTTTTGACATGATTAATGTTGGTTTTGGTTTAAAGTTTTGAGCGCTAAAGATACAAAAGCTTATTCAAAATTTTATTTTTAATTTGTAATGATTGACACAGATGCTCGTCTTAGGTATAGAATACAATTAATAAAGACGAAAATTTAAATAAAATCTTGCTTTTTGATGCTTCTAAACGAGTTTAAAGAAAAGTTTTTTCCACTGAAAGACAAATTGTATCGCTTTGCGATTCATTATGTCAAACACGACGAGGAAGCCGCTGACATAGTGCAGGATACGTTCTTAAAATTATGGATAAAAAGGAAAAGTTTAAAGGATTTAAGAAATCCGGAGACCTATGCTATGACCATGGTTAAAAATGCGAGTATCGATAAGCTGAGAAAGCGTAAGCCTATGCGATTGGATGAGCTAAACAATGATCCGGAAAACAAACACACACCGCTGGATAGTTTAACCCAAAGTGAGTCGTACACTAGGATTTTGGAAGCCGTTAAAACATTAAGTCCACAACAACAAATGCTTATAAAACTGCGTGATATAGAAGGATATGAATATGAAGAAATTGCCGAAGTAAGCGGATTGACAATTAACACTATCCGCGTGAATATTTCAAGAGCAAGAAATGCAATTAAAGAAATAATAGTAAAACAAGAGCAAAATGAATTGGTTAGAAATAGAACAACTGCTTAATCGATTTTGGGAAGGCGAAACAACACTTGCTGAAGAGCAAGTTATAAAACGTGCTTTTTTGCGTGACGATGTGCCTGAACATTTACAGTCGGCACAAAGCTATTTCGCTTATTTGGAAAATCAGCTCACCATTCAGATAACAGATACTGGATTTGAAAGCAAGGTTTTAAGCAGATTATCGCCAAAAAGAAAGTTTTTCAATGTCAAAACAATAGGCTATGCTGCCGGTTTATTAATCCTGATAAGCAGTTTGTTCTTTCTCTTAAAAAGCGAAAAGAAGCCGGCGCCGCAATACACACAGTTAAGCCAAAAAGAAATTGAATTTGTACAGAAATACATGAACTTATTGGCAACAAATCTCGACCAATCTCTTTCGTTTTCAGCACATAATCTTCAACGACTAAACCTTTTGGATATTGGTGCACAAACCATCAGACCCTATGAAGAAAGTTTATCAAGACCATTGAAAAATTTAGAAAAAGTTGAGCTTATCAATCAATCCTTTGATCAGTTAAAACCTTTAAAAGCATTCGAAACAATTAAAATAAAACTATAAAACTTAAACATCATGAAAAAAATCACTTTTTTATTTTTAGCAGCGTTTATAACGCTTAGCATGAATTTACAAGCACAATCCGCAGTCGATAAAATTTTCAACAAATACAGCGATAAAGCAGGGTTCACCTCGGTAACCATGAATAAGTATATGTTTGAAATGATATCGCGAATGGATACTTCAGCCAAAGGAAAAGATTTCAGTAAAGCAGTTTCGCAGCTCGAAAGCATTCGGATTTTGGCAACCGACTCAGCGACAAACCTGCATGTAAATCTCTACGATGAAACGATGAAATCCTTGCCGTCCAAAGATTACAAAGAATTAATGACCGTAAAAGACAAGGGAACTAATGTTAAATTTATGATACTCGAAAAAGGCGATATTGTCACGGAATTGATTCTTATTGCCGGTGGAAAAGACGATAATAACGCCTTGATCGTTATAAAAGGCCAAATCGATTTAAACAGTATTGGCTCAATTGCCAGAAGTTTAAATATTGATGGTTTAGAACCTCTTGAACAGCTTAACGAACATAAAAAGTAGATTTATCGCCAGTGTCAGGGCTTCATGCAAAGTCAGTCAGGGCTTCATGCAAAGTCAGTCAGGGCTTCACTCAAAGTGAAACCCTGACTTTGTTTATGCAAATTTCCTTATTTTCGCATAAAAAACGATGCGCATAGTCATTCAAAGAGTAAAAAAAGCTTCCGTAAGTATCCAAAATAAAATTCATTCAGCAATAGGCCAAGGTATGCTTATTTTATTGGGCATTGAAGATGCCGACGATTTTAGCGATGCCGATTGGCTGATTAGTAAAATAATAAAGCTTCGTATTTTTGACGATGA
>JAFGHU010000005.1 GCA_016929955.1 Bacteroidales bacterium
CCAATTATTGGTCATTGGATGAAAAAAGCCTGGGGTTTTTACTACCGAAATACAAAACTCAAAAACATGCCACGTTTTCCTGGAATGTAAACGATTCAATGTCTTTGCTTAACTAGAATAAGCTTACTCGTATCGTAACCACGCGTATTTAAATTTTCTAATATCGCATCGTAGGTCGATTTTTCCATCTGTGGTTTACGGTTTAAAATCCATAAATACTTGTCGGAACTGCTCCCAATTACAGCATATTGATAATTCTTTTCCAATTCCAAAACGTAATAATCGCCGTAAAAAATCCAGAAAAAGGAAACTTTTAATTTTGCAGGCTCAGCACTTGGGTCTGGAATTTTAGCTTTGCCAATGGCTTCTTGGTAGGGGCCATCCAAAGTGCCTTTATAACCGCTGTTTACTACTTTTATTTTGCCATCCTCGCGGAGACTGTAAGTGGCTGTAACACCTTCGAGACCACGCTCAAAGCGGTGATCGAAACGGGCAATTTCATACCAGGTTCCCAAATATTTATTCAGGTCGAGTTCTTTAACAACGCGCTTGTCTATCATTGTATTTTGCGATTTACATGCAGTAAAAGCTACTGCCAGAATTAAAATTAAAAAACGTATTCTGCTTATTATTATAGGTGTTCCCATTGTTCAATGTCTCCTTTAATTAGTTCAAATATAGGATGTATTTCTGTATCTATACTTTTTTCAAGCCGTTTAAACTTTAATGGATCTCTTAATGCCAACTTATTTAAAAGGTGCTGTCGCTCATAGGCTACCTGTCCGGTTGTAACCAAAATGCGACATACCTGTGCATGTTCATCAAACTTTGATTTATCAAATTGATAGGTTCTCTGTGTTGCTTCTATCCAGATATGTTTTAAATAATACTGAATACAGTTTATAGGATTTTCCTGCAATTTAAATCGTTCCAATTGTGGGTGATTTTTATAGCCTTTTGTTTTGCCTTCTAAAACATGTTTGGCCAATAAAGTTTCTCGCCAAAGTGCAAGTAAGCCTTTAGTGTCGAGGTATTTTGGGTGGATGGTCCAGATTCTCATTCCTGAAGGAGTTTTTCGATTACGGCTTTTCGGTATTCAAAAATTTCGTTTAGTTTAGTGTTGATAATCAGCGAATTCGCCAGGCTGCCAATCAATCCAAAGGGAGGTTTATAACTGACAATATCTCTCATTAATACGCCATCTGCTTGTGGAATAATAAGATGTTGGTGATGCCATAGTGCATACGGACCAACTCTTTGCTCATCCACAAAATAAGACTTGTCTTTAATATGCGTAATTTCAGTTACCCAGGTTGTTTTTATTCCAAGTAGAGGCTTGACTTTATATGCGATTATCATCCCTTCGTATATTTTATTAGGAAGGTCTTGGCTTTGGATATCAAAACCCATATAATCCGGTGTTATTTTCTTTAAATTTTGCGGCGTACTTATAAATGCCCAAACCGTATCGATCGTGCTCTTTATAAATTGCTCTTTTTGAAACTGATAAAATGCCATAGGGATCTTGTTTATAAATTTTGTAAAATGCGTAAGGCTTCATCTACATGTTTTTCTGCTTGTATTTGTGAGTTAAACATATAGACTATATTTCCTTGTTTATTGATAATATAAGTGACTCTTCCAGGGAGCAAGCCAAAGAAACTTCGTGGTACACCAAATAATTTTTCAACTTTTTTCTCTGTATCGCTGAGCAAAGTATAATTTAAACGGTGTTTTTGAGCAAATGCCAAATGACTTTCGACCGATTGTGAGCTTATTCCAATAATCATGGCATCGGCTTCTTCGAACACTTCAAATTGATCGCGAAACGAACAAGCTTCTTTGGTACAGCCCGGGCTATCGTCTTTGGGGTAGAAATAAATCACCAGATTTTTCTTACCCAATACAGAATCGAGCTTAAACAAATGGCCGAATTGATCTTGTAATTCAAATGCGGGAACTTTGCTCCCAATACTTAATTTTTCCATTTCTTGAGGATTGGTGTTATAATTTAAATAGCTTAAAAACAAAACAAAATAGATAACCAGATAGAACAAATAAAAATTCCGAAACTTTTTGTATTTCATATCATCGGGATAAATATTTCCGAAAAGGCCTTTGATTTCTTTCCAAAATACAGGTTTGATATTGATTACCCAACTATCGGTTTGGTAAATCATTTTGCGAAACTTACTTCTGTAATAGCTTAGAGGTAATCCCCAAACCACGAATAAAACCAACCAAATATTATTAATTATAAATTCCATAAGCGCTTATTTTTTTGGAAACCAGGGAAAGAAAGCGCTGGTTTTTTGAATGTATTCCCGGTATTCGGGTTTATCGCTTTTTAATGTTTTTTCGAGTAATGCCACTCCCGAAACTTTGAGTAGTAAAAAGGTCATGATAAATGAACCTACTGTGTGCCAATAACTTCCGGCTGCAATACTGAAGAGTGCAAAAGCCCACCAAATTGCAAAATCGCCAAAATAGTTGGGATGTCTGGTATATTTCCAAAATCCTGTATTTAAAACTTTTCCTTTGTTAGCAGGGTTCTTTTTAAAACGACTCAATTGATAATCGCCACCCGCTTCAAATACAAATCCGATGATCCAAACTAGAATTGCACCGTAGTCGAAAGCATTTAGTTCTGTTGACTGATTGCCTAAATGCGCTCCTAATAAAGGCAAGGAAACAAGCATAATAAGCAAGCCCTGAAGCAAAAAGGTCTGAAAATAGCTAAACCACCAATAGCGTTCCGCTCCAAAATCTTCCCTAAATTTTTGGTATCTGAAATCTTCACCTTTACCAATATTTCTAAAGGCGAGATAAATAAATAGTCGTAAACCCCAAACGTTTACGAGCAGGAATAAAAGTATTTTTCGGGGTGTCATTTCTCCCGACAAAAAAAAGTAAAAGCTGTTTACAACCACATAGCCCAAGCCCCAAAAAAGATCGACTATGCTTACGTTTTTGATCATTACACTTACTACCCATAAGAGTGTTACCAGCAATAAAATGATTAGTGAAGCTTGTAAAAATAAGGTGAACATAAGGCAAGGTTTAAGGATTAAACAATAGCGAAACAGCAATGGCTCCATTTCCAGCGTGCATGCCAATTACCGGTGAAATATCGACTACAGAAACAGGTTTTTTGCCTGTTATCTCGATCATTTTTTGCTCTGCTATTTTTGCCTCAACAGGATTATGAGCATGGAGCAGTATATAATTCCAGATAATTTGTTCATCGCTTATTTTTTTGATGTGGGCAAAAATTTTATTCAAGCTGGCTTGTTGACTAAAGGTATTCCCAAATAAAAGAGATTTACCATTTTCATCCATCGAAATAACAGGATTTAAACCCAGCATATTGGCGATAAAACCTTTGGGTTTCGAAACGCGCCCTCCCCGAATCATATTTTTCAAATTTTTTACGCTTACAAATATTTTTGAATTGATTCGATCAGCCTCAATGGTTTCTACAATTTTTTCGAAGGCTAAACCACTTGCAATATGTTGAGCTGTTTTAAGTACAAGCAAACCAAGGGCTCCTGACAAATTTTTGGAGTCGATAACATGCACAGGCTTATTAAATTCTTTTTGTATACGCGCCGCCGCTTTTACACTATTGGCATAGGTTCCGCTAAATTGTCCGCTTAAATGTATGGCGATAATTGCATCGTAATGCGAGGCCAGATGCGAATACAGATTAGCAAACGAATGCTCATTGATTTGTGCTGTTTTCGGAAATACTGTGCTGGTTTCTAGCAGGTCGTAAAACTGGTCTGGCTGTATAGTTACTTTATCAAGGTAATGATTGTCGCCAAAATTTAGATTTATAGGAACCACATTAATCTGATAATAATCGATTAGATCTTGAGCTAAATCGCAGGTCGAATCTGTGACGATAGCAATATTCCATTTCCTCTGGCTTACAACTTCCATTTGGCGCACCATATCATCAACTTTCTGAAA
>JAFGHU010000062.1 GCA_016929955.1 Bacteroidales bacterium
CAATGCAATTGCTCGACTCTCTGAATATTTATTATGCGGGTTTAGAAACAAATCCGACAGCAGAATTTATAAAAGACGGTATTAAGTACGGATTTATCGCTTTTGCACCAAATAAAGGCACGCTCGATCTCTTAAAAATTGACGAGGCAGCGAGGATGGTTTCTTTTCTAGCATCGAGAAACGATATCGTGATTGTATCTTTTCATGGAGGTGCTGAAGGAAAGGATTTTCAACATCTACCAAAAGGAAGTGAGGAATTTTACGGTGAAAATCGCGGAAGTCTTTATGAATTTGCTCATCGTATGGTTGATGCTGGTGCAGATGTGATTTTTGGTCACGGCCCCCATGTAACAAGAGCGATGGAAATTTATAAAGGTCGGTATATCGCTTACAGTTTAGGAAATTTTTGCACTTACGGTCGTTTTAATCTTCGCGGACCTAACGGAATTGCTCCGCTCGTACAATTGGTTATCAATGCGGATGGCGAATTCATACGCGGCAAAATTATTTCCGTTTACCAAAAAGGCGAAGGAGGAACACATATAGATCCAAACAAAAGCGTTATCACTATTATTAACAATTTAAATGCGAGCGATTTACCTGAAAATATTTTAAAAATCGATTCCGAAGGCAATTTCTAATTATTAATTTCAATTTCTAAACCTGTTGAAGCGGCTAAAATTAAAGTTGAATTTTACTAAAGATTCTTAAAAAAGAAAGCAGAGTAAAGATTACATACAAAAACCCACTTAAATTTTATAAATTTGTCGGCATCGAAGAAGAAATCTATCCATGAGCATAATACAAACTGCCGAACGACATTCAGCTAAACTCTCATCCGACAATGTTATGCATCAGCGGCACATGATTGCCTATGCCGAAGCGGCTAAAATTGTATCCGGTAGTGTAATCGAAATTGGCTCTGGCGAAGGTTACGGCATAGCGCATCTCTCAGCTAAAACGGAAAAGTATTATGCCATTGATAAGTTTGCATCCCGTTTCGATTTATCAAAAGAAGAGCAAAAGAAAGTCCATTTTATTCAGATGAATGTTCCTCCTTTGGAGAATATTGCCGATAATTCTTTCGATTTTGCCGTAAGTTTTCAGGTGATTGAACATATTGAGGACGACGATTTTTTCTTACGCGAAATCTACCGTGTGCTCAAACCCGGAGGGAAACTGATTTTAACTACGCCAAATCGCAAAATGTCTATTACCCGAAATCCATGGCATATTCGCGAATACCTCACAAATGAATTGGAATCGCTTGCATTGGTTATCTTTGATAAAGTGGAAATGAATGGTGTTTTTGGTAACGAAAAAGTGATGCGCTATTATCATGCAAATAAAGCGAGTGTTGCAAAAATTACACGTTTCGATATCTTTAATTTACAATATAAATTGCCCCGAAAAGTTCTGCAAATTCCTTATGATATACTAAATCGGGTAAACAGAAAAAATTTGCATAAAAAAAATACAAGCGAAGTTAATAACATACAGTTAAACGATTTCTATATTAACAATCAGACCGAAAATTGTTTCGATTTTTTTATGGTTGCAGAAAAGAAAAAAGGATAAAAATTTAAAGTGTTACTTATGTTTAAAAAAACAAACAATATCATTGGATGGATCGTTTTTGCGATTGCAAGTTTGGTTTATCTTTTAACTATTGAGCCAACAGCAGCCTGGTGGGATGTTGGAGAATATATTTCCACTTCCTATAAATTGCAAGTCGGACACCCTCCCGGAGCCCCTTTTTTTCAGTTAATGGGACGTTTTTTTAGTCTTTTTGCGTTTGGAAATGTTCATAATGTAGCCAAAATGATTAATATCATGTCTGCATTCTCAAGCAGTTTTACCATTTTGTTTTTATTTTGGACAATCACCCGATTGGCTAAAAAATTGGTAAATAACCCTGAGCGCAAAGAAGCTCTATTTCCAATTATGGCAAGTGGAATAGTTGGCGCTTTAGCTTATACTTTTACCGATTCCTTTTGGTTTTCTGCTGTCGAAGGCGAAGTGTATGCAATGTCCTCTTTATTTACGGCCATTGTTTTTTGGGCAATTTTAAAATGGGAAGAAGTGGCAGACAGCAATTATGCCTATCGCTGGTTAATCCTTATTGCCTTTTTAATGGGATTATCCATTGGCGTTCATCTCCTTAATTTATTGGCTATTCCGGCAATCACTTATGTTGTTTACTTTAAAAAATTCAAAAAAACCGATTGGAAAGGCTTTGTATTGGCCGGATTGATTTCATTGTTTGTGCTATCATTCATTATGTATTTCATCATTCCGATAACCGTAAAAGCAGCCGGAGCATTTGAACTGTTTTTTGTTAATACAATCGGGCTCCCCTTTAATTCTGGAAGTATCATTTTCTTTATTGCCTTAATTTCTCTGGTGGTATGGGCGATTCGTTATACGCATAAGAAAAAACAACTTATAGCGCATATTGCTATATTAAGCATCACCTTTATTCTTATAGGTTATTCTTCGTTCTTTATGATCGTTATTCGCGCCAATGCAAATCCTCCTATCAACGAGAATAATCCGAAAGATGCTATTGGCATGTTGTCTTACCTCTTGCGCGAACAATATGGCACCTGGCCTTTGCTATACGGGCAATATTATAACGCCAATATTACTTCATGGAACGATAAGTCGCCAACCTATATACAAGACGAAAAATCGGGCAAATATATTGTAACTTCGAGCGGAAAAGATTCTGAACCTGTCTACAACCGTGAGTTATCAGGCTTATTCCCCCGAATGTGGAGCGATCAAAAGCCGGAACATATCGAAATGTATGAAAACTACCTCACATCACGTGGGACGCCGGTTCGAATTACAGATCGTGATGGAAGCGAAAAAATTGTTTATAAACCATCCTTTGGCGATAATCTAAGCTTTTTCTTTCGGTATCAAATAGGTCATATGTACTTCCGCTATTTTATGTGGAATTTTGCTGGACGGCAGAATGATGTTGAAGCTCAACCAAATATCAGAAACGGAAACTGGATTAGTGGCATTAATTTTATCGATTCCGCACGATTGGGAAATCAAGATCATTTACCCATACAAAGTCAAAATCCGGCAAACAATAAATTTTATTTATTGCCTCTCATTTTAGGTTTGGTAGGATTAATCTATCAACTCAATAGAAACAATAAAGATTTTTGGGTGGTTTTTCTCTTATTTGTAATGACAGGTATTGCCATTATTGTTTATCTCAACTTTACGCCGTATCAACCGCGCGAGCGTGACTATGCTTATGCAGGATCGTTTTATGCTTTTGCCATTTGGATTGGGCTTGGACTGCTTCCGCTTATCAATTTATTAAAAAAATTACTTGGGTTAAAATTGTCGAGCGTTATTGTAGGAGTAGTTACCCTTGTTCTTGTTCCCGGATTAATGGCCAATCAAGGCTGGGACGACCACAATCGTTCGGGAAGAACAACAGCACATGATTTTGCTTACAACTATTTATCGTCGTGCGAACCCAATGCCGTTTTATTTGTGAATGGCGATAACGATACATTCCCATTGTGGTATATTCAAGAAGTGGAAGGATTCAGAACCGATGTTCGCGTAGTTAATTATATGCTCTCTTCCGGATCTTGGTATGTGCATCAATTAAGTCGAAAAATTTACAATTCCGAAAAAGTTCCGCTTAGTTTGCCCCCAGATCAGTACAATAATGGCGTAAACGACTATGTGCCGATAACGGATAGAATCGATGGCTATCACGAATTAAAAGATATCATTGCTTTTATAAAAAGCGATCATCCATCATCGAAAACACAAACGGTGGGTGGGGCCGCGTTAAATTACATGCCTACTCATAATGTTAAACTAACACTCGATAAAAACACATTATTAAAAACAGGAACGGTACCTGAAGATAAAATTAACGAAGTACCCGATAGTTTAATGTGGCGAATTCGAGGAAATTTCCTGCAAAAAAACGATTTGATGCTGCTCGATTTTCTGGCAACAAATAACTGGGAACGCCCAATCTATCTTGCAAATCCATCAAGTGTAAATAAAATACTTGGTTTGGACGAATATATGCACCTCGAAGGATTTGTATACAGATTGAGCCCATATAAAGCAGCGGGATACATTAAAAATATGGGCGGCGTAAATGCAGATAAATCTTTTGATGTATTGATAAATAAGGCAAAATACGGAAATCTGGAAAAAGAAAACGTAAGAGTTGATAGAGAAAGCTACCGCAATGCCGGCATACCAAAAAACAACCTCTTACGTGTTGCAGAAATCTATTTAGATCGTGCCGAACAATTATCCCTTGAAGATTCTATCGCTAATGTCCTGAAAATAAAAGAATGCAAGGAGAAAGCCATAAAAGCATTGGATACTTACGTTTATTACTTCCCGAACAATAAAATTCATTGGGATATGTATATGTTGCCTTATGCTGAAAGTTATATGCGCGCAGGTGACCTGGATAAAGCCACGGAGGTTGTAGAAGCTCTTTATTTGTATTATACAAGTGATTTGGACTATATCAATTCTCAACGTCCTTTGTTTAAAGATTTGCTTCGTAATGATCAACAAACGGCTTTAGGTGTTTTACAACGATTGGGTCAATCAACCAAAGAATACCAAATGGATAACCTTTATCAAAAGATTGACAGTACGTTTACAGCACAACTCGAGTTCTATTAAAACTATACGATTGATTATAATTATAATCGAAAGCTTAATCCCCAATAGTATTGCTATACTTTTGGGGATTTTGTTTTATACATATTTAAAATAATCAGTGTGTTTTTAAACATTAAAAAAATTGTTTGCTACTGATAATAAATAGGTTAAAAAAAGGATTGATTTAGCGCACAAAATAATTCATTTTTTCTTCTAATATCTCTTTTTTCTTTGCTTTTTGTTCTTATCTTTGCACTCGCTTTTGGAAGGGACGAATGTTTCGTAAAAAGGGCAAAAAAGTACATAGATAAAGCTCAAGAAAATTTAGTTAAACTTTTTATTAAAAAAGTTTGCTGGAATAAAAAAGTTATTATCTTTGCAGCCCCTTAACAAGGGATAGAAAAAGAAGTTCATAGAAAGATTGAAAA
>JAFGHU010000063.1 GCA_016929955.1 Bacteroidales bacterium
GCTCTTATTATCATTAAAAAACAATTTTGTTCGGTTTAACCGCCCTTGATCGGAAAAAGTGGTCTCTATTTTCAAATGTCCATTTGGGTAATAATAGCGAAATGTACCTACCGGAATATCATTTTCGAACCAACCCTCGTAAACCTTTTTATTGTTTTGATATTTAGTCCATTTGCCCTGTTTCAATCCATTTTCATCCACCTTATTCTGAGCGGATAAAGAAGAGCTAAAACAAAAATTCAAGAGCAAGAAGAATGTAATTAAAGTAAGGCTTGATGTCCGCATATTTTTAGCTATTTTTGCTCAAAAATACAAAAGAATCTATGGTAAATCATTATTCTTCCAAATTGGTTGAAGAAGCCGTAAATGAACTTTCCAAACTACCCGGAATTGGAAAGCGCACGGCTATGCGTCTTGCATTGCATTTATTAAAACAGGATGTTACTTATAGCGAACAACTAGGAAACAGCATTATAACGATGCGCACTAATATTCAGTTTTGCAAACGCTGTTCTAATATCTCGGATCAGGAAATTTGCGAGATATGCAATAATCCCCGTCGCGACGAGAAATTGATTTGTATCGTAGAAGATATTCGTGATGTGATGGCGATTGAAAACACATCTCAATTTAAAGGATTATATCACGTTTTGGGCGGATTAATTTCGCCAATGGACGGAATAAGTCCTTCCGATTTAACCATAAGCAAACTAATAGAACGAGTTCATAATGAAGATATTGAAGAAATAATCTTGGCATTATCGGCCACTGTCGAAGGAGATACTACCAGTTTTTATATCTATAAACAACTTAAAGATACAGCTATAAAAATAAGCACCATTGCAAGAGGCGTGGCTATTGGAGATGAAATTGAATACGCTGATGAGATTACATTGGGGCGCTCTATTATTGGAAGATTGCCCTACGATAAAGGACTTTAAATCGTTGAAATTCACCCCCAATTAAATGTGTTAAAATGGTGCGTAAGTAAATCACCTAAATTGCTATTTATAAACAAACTAAATTATAGCTCAGTATTCTGATTTGCATAATTATATCTATTTTTATAGCTGGAAAATGGAAGCTCCCGATTTGAATAAATTCGGGTTTATATTTTTTAATTAAAACCATAATTATTATGAGTATAAGCATTATAGGAAGATCGATAAATGAATCTGCAACCTTAAAACTAAATGAAACATTTGCGATATTAAAGGCAAAAGGTGAACCTGTTATTCATTTAGGTGGTGGAGAGCCAAAAAGTAAGGCTCCAATAGATGCCATTACAGCATTAACATCACATATCAATACAGGCGATATCAGATATGCTCCGGCCGACGGGAGCATCGATATGAAAAAAGCGGTTATCCGATATACTTTAGAGAATTACAATCGGCTTGTTGAACCAAAAAATATTATCGTTTCGAGTGGGGCAAAGCAATCGTTAATGGTTGCATTACAAGCCATTCTTGATCCTCAGGATGAGGTTATCTATCCAGCTCCTTACTGGGTTTCTTATCCTGAAATGATAAAACTTTGTGGAGCAGTTCCGGTTCCTGTTGTACCCGAAGACGGAACTTTTACGCCCACTATGAATGATATTGAACAAAATGTAACTTCCTATACCAAAGCAATAATCATTAATAGTCCAAATAACCCATCCGGCGCAGTTTATCCCGAATCCTTTATTTCTGCTATAGTACAATTCTGTGAGCAAAAAGGCATTTATTTAATTATGGATGATATTTACCATAAACTTGTTTACAATGGCGTTAAAGTTAGCAACCCCTTCGATTATGTAAAAGATTTTTCCGAAAACTCAAAACTTATCATCATAAATGGTGTTTCTAAAGCTTATGCTATGACGGGATTTCGAATTGGCTGGGGAATTGCTAACAAGAAATTGATCGAAGTAATGGCAAATATTCAAGGGCATCAAACTTCCGGACCATCCATATTATTGCAAAAAGCAGCTATAGGAGCCATTAATGGCGTACAATCGAGTACGAATGCCTTACGCACAACGCTCGAAAACAACCGAAAAGTTTTAGTCGATCGTTTAAAAGCATTTACAGGCATACATTTACTTCCTCCTGATGGCACTTTTTACGCTTTCGCTGATTTTAGTGCCTATGAAAAAGATTCTACAAAGCTTTCTAAATTCCTACTCGACAAAGTAAAAGTACTTACCATGCCAGGAAAAGAATTTGGTATGGAAGGCTATTTGAGAATTTCATTTTGCGGTTCGATTAAAGATATCAATGAAGGTATAGATCGTATTAAATGGGCGGTCGATCCTGATTCTGCAAACGAATTGTATATTGGTGAAAGAAAACTAGTTAGAGACTGGAATTAGAAAATTATTAACAAGAAAAACCAACAGAAATGAAATATTTGGAATTTGATACCCCGGCTTCAAAACATGCCGACGAATTTAAGTCGAATTACAATTTGCAAAATCACGGTTTAGTTCATCTTGATCGCGTTTTCTGGAATCTACCTACAGAAGCTTTAGTAGAAGAAGCCGTTTTTCGTGGCGAAGGACATATTGTAAAAGGAGGCGCTTTTCATGTGTACACCGGAAAGTGGACAGCAAGAGCAGCCAATGATAAATACTTTGTAAAAGAAGAAAGCACCGAAAAAAATATAGATTGGGGTGTTTATAATCGCCCAATGACACCCGAAAAATTCAATGGCCTTTTTGCACGATTGCAAGCCTATTGGCAAGGCGAAGAATTGTTTGTGCAAGATTTATACGCCGGCGCACATCCTGATTATCGTTTGCCTGTTCGTATAATCTCCGACAAAGCCTGGAGTGCTCACTTTGCTAGAAATATGCTCCTTGCCGAAACAGATTTGGCAAAATTGAAGCAGTTTATTCCGGATTTTACACTAATGGTTGCCCCAAAATTCAAACTAGATCCAAGAATTGACGGGACTTTAAGCGAAACAGCCATCGTTATCAATTTTGAGCAACGACTAGCCATTATTGCCAATAGTGAATATGCCGGTGAGATAAAGAAAACCGTTTTCACTATTATGAACTATCTGATGCCATTGCAAGATGTGATGGCTATGCATTGCTCGGCCAATGCCGGAAAAGATAAAGATGTAGCTCTGTTTTTTGGATTAAGCGGAACAGGAAAAACAACACTTTCGGCTGATCCAAAAAGAAGCTTGATTGGTGACGATGAACATGGATGGAGCGATGATGCTGTATTTAACTTTGAGGCCGGTTGTTATGCCAAGGCCATTCGATTAAATGCTGAAGCTGAACCCGAAATCCATGCTTGTACCTATAAATTTGGAACTATTCTCGAAAATGTAATTTACGATCCTGCGTCACGACAAATCGATTTGGATAATGAGCGTATTACCGAAAATACACGTCTCTCCTATCCTTTGGAGTTTATTCCCAACGCTGTTCCTGAGAAAATGGTATATTCGCAACCCAAAAATATTGTATTTTTAACTGCTGATGCTCAAGGCGTTATGCCACCAATTGCACGTTTGGATTTGAATCAGGCCATTTATCATTTTATTAGCGGCTATACCTCAAAAATTGCAGGAACAGAATTGGGTTTAGGCATTGAGCCTGAAATTACTTTCTCCGCTTGTTTTGGAGCTCCGTTTATGGTTCATCATCCCTATTTTTACGCAAACTTACTCCGTCAGAAAGCACAAAAAGCCGGAGCAACAATTTGGCTGGTAAATACCGGCTGGGTTGGTGGTAAATTTGGAATCGGTAAACGAATTTCTATTCGCCATACGCGAAATATGCTTAATGCTGCACTTGAGGGAAAATTAGACCAGGTTGAATTTAGAAAAGACAAATTGTTCGGATTCGAAATTCCTTTGCATTGCCCGGATGTTCCTGATGAAGTTTTTGAACCATCCAATGCCTGGGGCGATAAAAAAGAGTACTGGAAAAAATACGATGCTTTGGCTTCGCGATACATCGAAAATTTCAGACTTTTTGCTGATTCTACTCCGGAAGAAATTCATAAAGCCGGTCCGCGCAGATTAAGAGATGTAGGAAACGACTAAGTATTTCTCCTAAACAATTTAAGGCTGTTGTCATATACTCAACAGCCTTTACATTTCTGCTGTTTATAATCACATCAGAAACAAAAAAGAATGAATCGTGACCAGTCTTTTCCTGATTATTGGAAAGCTAGCGATCATAAAAAAAATTGAATTATCTTTGTGAATAATAAAATACGCAATAATTATGGCAAATACAGCAATAGATATATTAAAAGAGGCCATTCTTTTAGAAAGAAGAGGCAAAGCATTTTATTCGAGTGTAGCTGAAAAAACAGATAGTGCATCAGCAAAAAAGATTTTTGAGATGATGGCTGAAGAGGAAGAAGAACATATTAAGTTTCTTTCAAAACAATTTTCGAATTACGAAAAAACAAAGCAGTTTTTAAAAGCAGATGGCTATGTGGAAAATCCGGAAGAAGAAGTGGCTATGCGTGTATTAACTGATGCTATGAAAAAAGAAATCTCGGCCGCCAGCTTTGAAGCTGCCGCTATTTCAGCTGCTATGGATTTTGAAACACGTGCTGTAAAAGTTTATTCCGAACGCGCAGCAGAAGCTACCGATCCAAACGAAATTGCACTTTATCAAATGTTAGCCGATTGGGAAAAATCACATCAACATTTTTTACACGAAATCAACGAAGAGTTAAAAGCAGAAATTTGGAACGATAACAGCTTTTGGCCGTTTTAGAACGCTTTATCAATAGATTTTAAGGGATATTTAACAATATCCCTTTTTTTATATCTAAATATCTCGATATTTTCTGTTTTATATCTAGCTGTTATACTGTGTGTTAATTAATTTTTTAGACTTTTTATGAAAATTATTTATTAGCAAAACCTAAAAGTTAGTGATTATTCACTATCTTTGTAGCCATCATAAGGCAAATGAAAAGTGATTAACCCCAAGTTTAAAATTATATGCAAACAGAGCGTCAAAAAGAAATTGTAAATGCTGCAATGGAAATTATAAACGCCAACGGCATTCAAGGACTAACGATAAAAAATATGGCTCAACGCATTGGGATTACCGAGCCAGCCATATATCGTCATTTCGAGAATAAAATCGACATCCTGATTGCTGTTCTCGATTTGTTTAAAGAAAATACGGAACGAATTTTTGAAGTTGAAATTGCCGCCAAAAAAAATGCAGTTGACAAAATAGAACATCTTTTTAATTGTCATATTTCTGCATTCACAAAATCGCCTACTTTAGTTTCTATTGTTTTTTCTGAAGAAATATTCAGAAACGAAGCCATTCTGGTTGATAAAATTAAGGAAATCATCGAAAAAAACCATGGGATTTTAAGAGCCATCATAAGCAAAGGTCAGGTAGAGGACGAAATTCGTACAGATTTAACAGCCAACCAATTGGCTATCATTATAATGGGTACTTTAAAACTCTTTGTAAAAAAATGGCAGCTTGCCAATTTTGAATACGACTTAAAAACGGAGGGCGATTCAATGATAGCTGCTCTATTGTTGTTGATTAAGAAAAAATAAAAAACGATTATCATGAAAAAATCTTTATCGATTACCTCTGCAATAGTACTGACTGCTTTTGGACTACTAACCTTTTATTTAAGCACTTCGGTACTATTCGATTTATTTGATATGCGTGCAAAACAAGGTCATTATGTTCCATTTATTATTTGGGCTAACCTGTTAAGTAGCCTAATGTATTTTATTGCGGCCTACGGTTTTGCGGCTAAAAAAGCCTGGACTTTTCAAGTTTTAATGAGCACTTTTCTTCTTCTTATTTTTGCTTTTTTAGGATTAATTATCCACATCAATACCGACGGTATCTATGAAGCAAAAACTGTGGGGGCTTTAATTTTTAGGATCTCCTTTACACTTGTATTTACCTTATTGGCCTATTTTCTTCTTAAACGGACAAGAAAAAGGCTTTACTGAAATTCGAAATTGGTTTGAAATTTTCAAAGCGCTAATAAAACAATTAAAATGGAAATTAAAAAGTCAGCTATAATTGAGAAAGCAGCCAAAATAATAACAAGCTCTGGAATTGAATATCTGAGCATACCCAATTTAGCTCAGGACTTAGGCGTTGATAAACGTAAACTTAAGAATCAATTTACGCACGACGATGATATTTTAGTGTTGCTATTGCTTAGTTTTGAATCTGAATTCAAAAAAATAACCGACGATTTTTCGACACAAGAACTCGACCCTGAATTGGAACTGAAATTAGTATTTAAACAAATCTACGCCCTGTTTATGAAGAAACCCTATTATTTATCCATCATTTTTGATAAAAATTTAATTAAGCGAGAGAATAACGTAAAATTAGCGATAATACGAATAAAAAATAGCGTAAGTAAGTATCTGTCAACACTAATAAATGCCGGAAAAATTCAGCATACCTTTCAATCGAAAGTTCCAACGCGATTGATTGTTGGTAAACTTTTGGCCGATTTTAGGTTGTTAATGAAAGATGAGCAACGCGTGAATGAAATGATACTGGAGTTAAAAACAATAAAAACATTTAAAGATTGATTAGGATGATAAAGTTAAATTTAAATAGGCGTACCTATATTTTTAGCGCAAACAGGATGAAAATGCTTTTAATAGGTTTGATAATCCTGATAATACCCACTATTGGACAAAGCCAAACATGGTCCTTAGAGCAATGCATCGATACGGCTCAGGCATACAATAAAACTTTGAAAATAAGTATAAACAATAAGGCAATAAGCGATCAAAAACACATGGAAGCAAAGGCGAATTTGATTCCAAAAGTGAATGTAAGCGCAGAATATAAATATTATAGTGATTTGCCAACTCAACTCATGCCTCAATCTGCTTTTGGAGGACCTGAAGGCGTTTATAAAGACACACAGTTCGGTGTGCCGCATAATATTAATGCGAGCATTCAGATGAGTTTACCTTTGTATAATCCACAAATTTACGGTGCGATTAAAACCACAAAAATAGCTTCGGAGTTGAGTGAGTTACAAGTTCAGAAAACCGAAGAGCAAATTTATTACGACATATCGAATTTGTATTATAACGCACAAATTTTAATTCATCAAAAAACTTTTGCCGATAGCAATTTGGTAAATACAAATCGTCTTTTAAAAAATCTAAAATTGCTAAAAGAGCAAATGATGGTTAAAGGAACCGATGTTTCCAAAGTGCAATTACAAGCCGATCAATTGGTTATGCAACAGCAGCTTATTCAAAGCAATTATGAACAGGTGATAAATGCGCTTAAGTTTTCGATGGGACTTTCTCTGGAGCAAAACGTTGATATAGCGTCGGAAATAAAATACGAATCTTTATCCGACTATCAGAATCGTTCCACATTGGATATGCAAATCACATCCACCTATAACCGAATCCTGAACAGTGATTTAAAAACGCTGAAAAACTCACGATTGCCATCTGTTTCTTTGTATGGGGTTTATGGAACAACGGGATTTGGTTATACCGAAAAACCCAACGATTTTTTGGATTTTTACCCGCTCAGTTTTGCCGGCATCCAAATTGCCTATCCTTTGTTTAATGGAACCATTACATTAAAACGTATAAAGCAAAAGAATATCGAAATAAAAAACAACGAATTGCAACTCGATTTAGTGAAAGATCAGAATTCGATGCAGCTTAAAAATGCACGAAATCAAAAACTTATATCTGTTGCAACTATAGAAACCAGTTCTTCACAAATAAAATTGGCGCAATCCATTTACGATCAAAGTATCTTACAGCAAAAAGAAGGCATTGCCACTTTATCCGACGTATTATTAGCAGATAGTTCACTTCGAGAAGCACAGCAAGCCTACCTCACAGCAATAATTAATTATTTGAAGGCTGATTTAGAATTAAAAAAACTAACGGGTAATATTTCAATGAAAAACTGAGCGTAAAACCTAGCTCAAGAATTAATAATCAAAAAACAATTAATATTAATACGAAGATGAAAAAAACATTAATTTATATAGGAGTTACGGTAGCACTAATTGCTTTGGTCGTTTTTCAGCTAAAGAACAATAAAGAAGCTACTTTGGAAAGAGTTTATCACTACGATAAAGAGGAAGCTATTCATGTGCAAACGATGAAAGTGGTGCGCGAAGAAACAAAAAACACCTATTCGTATACCGGTGTTTTCGAACCCAATAAAGAAACAAAACTTAGTGCTGATATTCAAGGGAAAATCATTGAACTATTGGTTGATGTTGGATCTTCTGTTAAAAAAGATCAGCCTCTTATTCAATTGGATAACTCACTTTTAAAACTTCAATTGGAAAGCGTAGAAATTCAAATTGAAGGACTGGAAAAAGATGTAAAACGATATACCATCTTAGCAAAAGCTGATGCTATTCAAGGCGTACAACTGGAAAAAACAGAGTTGGCTTTAAAATCAGCCAAAGTACAGAAGGCAACGTTAATCGAGCAAATTGATAAATCAACGATTAAAGCTCCATTTAAGGGCATTGTAACAGCCAAGTTTACCGAGGTTGGATCCTTTGCCGCACCGGGTATGCCCTTACTTCAAATCACTGATATTTCGGCCTTAAAGTTTAGTATTAATGTTCCTGAAGATGAGCTAAATATGTTTGGTCTAAAACATAATTATGAGCTCACAGCCGATGTTTATCCAGAAACAAAACTATCGGGCAGTGTATATATGACCGGAAGCAAGGCTAATATGGGCAATAGTTTTCCTGTTCAGTTTTTAGTCAAAAATACGGATGACCTAAAAATAAAATCGGGAATGTTTGGGAAAGTTTTGTTCGACGATGAATTTGAAGGCAAGCAAATAAGTATTCCGGCATCTTCTATTATCGGAACAAATATCCAACCGCAGGTTTATGTTGTAAAAGAGGGGAAAGCATATCTACAAAATGTTATTATAGCTACCCGTTTTCAAAATAAGGTGGTTATTTCCAAAGGCTTATCCGAAGGCGATATAATTATAACCAACGGATTTATTAATCTGTTTGAAGGGGCAAATGTATTAATTAGTAAATAAGAATTATGAATATAACAAAAATATCAATCAATCGCCCCTCGCTGATCATTGTACTTTTCAGCGTATTTGCATTACTGGGGGTAATAGGCTTTATGAACTTAGGCTATGAATTATTGCCCGATTTTAATCAACCTGTCGTTGTAATAAAAACGATGTATCCGGGTGCAGAGCCTAACGAAGTTGAAACCTCTGTTTCAAGAAAAATAGAGGATGCACTGTCGAATCTCGAAGGGGTAGATTATCTGGAAACCTATTCCATGCCCAATGCTTCTATTATTGTGGCCAACTTAAAATATGGTACGGATTTGAACATCGCTATGCAAGATGCGCAGCGCTATATCGACAATATCCGCAAAGACTTACCCGCTGAAATTGAAAGTCCGGTAATGAGTAAGGTTTCGCCCAATGATTTGCCCATTATATCGATTAGCGCAACAAGTAATTTGGAGGCCACTGCATTCTATCAAAAAATGAAAGATGATTATCTGCCCCAAATTCAACAATTAAAAGGAGTAGCAGAAATTACCTTATTGGGAGGTGCAGAACGCGAAATTCAAGTAAAAGTCCAACAGGACAAACTAAAATTGTATAAACTTTCGCTTTATCAGGTTGTTGAAGCCATTAACAGTTCAGGTCTTGATATTCCTGCCGGAAAAGCACAAACCGACAAAGAGAGCAATTCGGTTCGACTAACCGGAAAATTTGCCAATGTAAATGATATTATGAACGTTCAGGTGGCCATGCCGGCGCCCGGAATGCCTGTTTATGTTAAAGATGTTGCTGCCGTAATCGATGGCGTAAAAGAAATCAGCTCTGTAAGTCGTTATAACGGCGTAAACGGAATTGGCCTTTTGCTTAAAAAGCAAGGCGATGCCAATGCAGTTGAAGTTTCTAAGCTGGTTCATGAAAAACTCAAGCAAATTGAAGAGGCCAACACCAAATACGGAGTAAAATTCGATGTCGCTGATGACTCTACAGACATGACTATTTCAGCTGTAAATTCGGTAGTTGACGACCTGATTTTAGCCGTTATCTTAGTTTCTCTGGTGATGTTCTTATTTTTAAGAAGTTACCGAAACTCACTGATCGTTTTAATTGCCATTCCAACTTCCTTAATTACCGCTTTTGCCGTGATGTGGCTAATGGGCTTTACCTTAAACCTGATGACCTTGCTGGCTATGTCGCTAATTATAGGTATTTTGGTAGATGATGCCATTGTAATTCTGGAAAATATCCAGCGTCACCTCGATATGGGCAAAGACAAAGCTGTTGCTGCTTTAGAAGGACGAATGGAAATTGGTTTTTCTGCAATCTCTATTACCCTTGTTGATGTGGTCGTTTTCTTGCCCATCTTGTTCTTGCAAGTTTTTGTAGCCGACATGCTTAAACAATTTTCGATAGTGGTTATCACCTCTACCCTCACCAGTTTATTGGTAGGATTTACACTTGTACCCTGGCTGGCTTCACGAATAGGTAAAAAAGATGAGCTAAAACCAACTAATCTTGTCAATCGCTTTTTGCTTTGGTTCGAAGAACAGTTAACCGCATTCATCAATTGGTACGGACATCAGCTGGAATGGGTATTGCGACATAAACTTCTCTTTACCGGTTTTGTTCTTCTACTCATGGTACTGACAGCAGTAATGATGAAACAAGGAATCATAGGCAAAGAAATGATGGCTACCGGTGATCAAGGAAAGTTTAGATTAAATCTGGAATACGATAAAACTACCACTGTTCAGGAAAATAATATAAGAACGAAGCAAATAGAAAACTTTATCTTACAACAACCCGAAGTAGAAAGCCTGTTTAGTAATGTGGCCGGTCCAAGTTCGGGCATAGGAAGTTTAGGCGTTGGCTCGGCTTATTTATCAGAATTTACCATTCAATTAAAACCGGAAAAGGAAAGAAGCATAAAAACAGAACCCTTTATGAAATCGCTTCGCAAAGAACTGAATAAAGAGTTTTCGGGCGTTAGTTTTTCAATGGCAGTTTTAGGCCTATTGCCAAAACAAGCACCCATCGAACTCACCTTGAGTGGTGGCGATTTGGATTTGATAATGAAAACAGGAGAAGAGCTGAAAGCAGCCATTGAAAAAATTCCCGGTGCTGATAATGTCCAATTATCAGTTAAAGAAGGAAGTCCGGAATACAAGGTTATCCCCGACAAAGATAGAATGCAGCGTTTGGGTTTATCTACGGCCTACGTGGGATTATATTTAAGGACTGCTTTTACAGGAAACGATGATGCCACATTAACAGAAGATGGAACAGAATATCCGGTTAGAATTTGGCTGGATGATTTTGACAGAAAAAACTACGAAGATGTGCAGCGACTTACAATCGTAAACCCTATGAACACACCTATTGATGTATCTCAATTTGCTGATGTCAGACAAGATAATTCTCCGTCGATGCTAGAGCGATTGGATAGACAACCGGCCGTTACCATTACTTCTGAATCGTTTGGAAGGCCTTCAGGAACATTAGCTGACGATGCAATAAGCTTTTTAAAAACAACACCTTTACCTGAAGGCGTAAAATTAACCTGGAAAGCAGATATAAAAACACAAAATGAGAGTTTTGGTGCTTTGGCTTCCGTTTTATTGATATCTTTCATACTTATCTACCTAATTATGATTGCTTTATACGACAGTTATATCTATCCATTTGTAGCCTTATTTGCTATTCCAATGGCTATAGTCGGCGCCTTTTTAGCACTAAACTTATCGGCTAACGACTTAACTTTATTTGCACAATTAGGATTGATTATGCTTATGGGACTCGTTACAAAAAATGCCATTTTGATTGTGGATTTTACCAATCAGTTAAAAGCCGCAGGAAAGTATTACAAAGAAGCCTTAATTATCGCAAGTAAGGAACGTATGCGCCCAATTTTAATGACTACTCTGGCGATGTCTATCGGTATGTTGCCTATTGCCTTAGCTACAGGAACAGCTGCAGAATGGAAAAATGGTTTAGCCTGGGTAATTATTGGCGGCTTGTTATCATCAATGATATTAACTGTATATATTGTGCCTATGGTTTATTATATTGTAGATAGTATTAAAGAACGATTAGCAAAAAAAACTTCGATTGAATAAATTTACAAAATAGATGCATTGCACTTATATAATGAACGTAAACTAGCGGGATATAAAAATTTATATGGTATGAAATGTAGTAAAATTGCAAAATATGCAATAGTCCTATTTTTGTTAGGGTCTGTGAATTTTACAATGGCTCAATCGATAAATCAGGATCACTCGTTTCGTATTTATATAGATAATGATTTTTTAAATTTCCGTGCTTCAGGCACCGACAGATATTATACTAATGGTATAAGGTTAGATTACTTTTTTAGCAAAGAGAAGAAGGCGAAATTTCCTTCTTCTCTCTTGCTTAATATTTCAGACGAGAATAATATCTACGGTTGGGGGCTGGCTCAGTTTATGTTCACTCCTAAACATATCGATGTAAAAGAAATCCAATACGATGACAGACCTTATGCGGGCGCTTTATATGCTATACATTCGCTGCAATCGATTGACAAAGTGGATAATATAAAAATTACCACAGAACTCTATATGGGTGTAATTGGACCGTTAAGCTTATCGGAGCAAAGTCAGACTTGGGTTCACGAATTAATCGATTATACTATTCCTCAAGGCTGGGATACGCAAATTCCAAACGATATCCTGTTGAATTACAATATCAATATTGAAAAGCAAATGCTAAATCCCTCAAAAAGAGTGTTATTAGTAGGTTTTGTGGAAACTTTTAGTGGCACTTTATACAATGCTGCAGGTTTCGGATTTATGCTTAAAGTGGGTAAATTCAATAATTATTTTGAAGATTATTCGCCAATAACAGCTAAAAAAAACAAATTTCAGCTTTATGTATTTATGAAACCCAATGCAAGAGTAGTTTTAAGTAACTCCCTGTTGCAAGGTGGTTTAATCTATCAATTGAGCGGTAAAAATGATGCTTACACAATTGAAAAAGACCAAATTGAACGTTTAAACGTAATGTACGATGTGGGGGTTAACTTAGAATTTCCCGGATTTAGCCTTTTATTAAGCCAAAAATTAAGAAGTGCTGAATTTAAAGGGCAATATGTCCAAGAAGTGGGCAATATAACACTGACGTTTAAATTATAGCTTCGTAAAAATATTTTTACTAATATTGAAAGGGTTCTGTATCCCCATAAAATTATCAATGCGAATACTAATATTAGGTTTTGATTTTATATGAATTAAATACTTTATCAACGGTATACAATTGCTTTTTAATATTGTTTAGATTATGAAAAGAATTATCACACTTCTCTGCATTACAGTTTTCCTAAATCTCTTGGCCTGGGGACAAGCAAATGAGCACAGCAATGACCTTTCGCTCACTATTATATCGCAAGTGAATCAAGGCAATAGCTTTATTACTTTTCCTACGGATATAGGAAATATTGAACCGCTATGGTTTGAAGGCAATATTATTCCTAATTTCTATTTAAGACAAAGCAAAAACTCCCGTTTGATGGGTGTTTTAACGCCTCAAATCATTATTCGAATGTATCAGGAAGAATCTTTTCCGGTACGAACACCAAGCTATATGCCGCAGATTACTGTTTATTATCTGTTAAATGAGAAGGAAAGATCAAGAACAACGAGTTTGTTTGGAAGATTAGAGCATCATTCAAATGGCCAAGAAGGCGATTTTTATTTAGAAAACGGCGAAATTAATGTAAAATCAGGTAATTTTTCGACAAACCTGATGGAATTTGGCATTATTAAAACAAATAAAAATGAACGCTTAAACGCCTATCAATTTTTTAAAACCTCTTTTGAATTTCAACCTGAATCGTGGTTATTTGAAGAGCTCGTAGGTCAATACAGCCGTTTTCGTTGGCATAATGCTTTTTCCATTTTTAAACTGCCGGAGAAAAATATTAATCCTTTGGATAAAAGAGCTGCGCTTTCTGTAAAAGGCGAAGCCACCTTTATGTTTGGCAATACTCCTATTACAAATCCTTCCGCTTTTGATAGGATGAATCTCAGTCTTACCTTATTTTATCATCCTCATTTTCTGGAAGATTTAGGTTTATTTGTGCAGTTTTATCACGGAATGGATTATTACAATATTTATTTCAACCACCAATTGGATATTATCCGTTTTGGAATAATGACAGAGAAATTACGTTTTTAAAACAGATCAAATTGTAACCGTAGTTAGCGGTAAAAAATATGCAGCCGTTTTATTTAATTTCTAAAGCTTTCAGCATACCTGTTTTTGGATCAGTCGACAAAATGGTCTTTGTAGTATACACCCACTGCAAAACGCCAAGTTGAGGAATCAGAAATGTGTTCTTGGCGAATTCCGAACCATTATAATCCACCCAAACACGGGCGGTTTCAGGCACCCGGTAAAATACGCCTAAGGACTGATCACCGGCTTCCTGATTCTTTAAAACATCAGTAACACCATTGGTTTGAAGCATTAAATTAATTCGTGTTCCACCATTTGTGGCCAAATCAGTTAAACCATTTTCTTTAGAGAATTTACACAAAGGATAAGTCTGGCGGGTTTTAACACCTTCGGGAATTACATAAAATGAATACTGCTCCTCACCTATATAGCGTTTCCCTTTAAAAAGAGCCAAATAAGCTTCTTCCATATTTTTAAGCTCATTATTCATTAAGGCTATGGTTTGAGCCGGATAATTCACTTCTTGAAATCCGGAAAGTAATTCCACTCTGTTTTTATGAATATCCATATAATTCTTTGCCGCATCCTGAGCCCTTTCCAACATACTCTTTTCAACTAAAGTTCGGTTGTAAATCACATCTTCAATATTTGAAGTATCTACAGAAATGCGCCGAATAATGGTATCTATACGAACAACTTGATTCAAATTAGCCAAATAATCAAAATCCTGCTTAAAATAATCTGCTCTTAGCTCTACTTTGGCTTTGATATCTGCTTCATTACTCGAGGAAGTTTCGTTCATTCCTTTAAGTACACCATTGTTCTGAAGCTGTATAATAAAAGCCCGATCCGATTTCCCTGATCGTTCCCCAAAATTTAAAAAATATACCGCATCGGGATCTGCTTCAGTTAGCGTTTGAATATAAACTCCTTTTACAGCATAACTCACTTCCTCACGCTTTATATAATCGTTAACACCTAAGACTTGTGGGGCATAGGAAGCATAAGGACCGGGTAAATCTTTAATTTTAGCAACAACAATATCTACTTTTAAAACGGCTCGGGGCAAGGCATAAAAAACACCGTTTTGTCCAAAATTTTCTGAAGATGAACGAACACGTACAGAACTAATTTGAGCCTCCGATAAGCTATAGCTTAACAATAAGACAATAGCGATAAATATTTTTCTTGTCATTGCGTCAGGATTTAATTGGTGAAAAAATCAAATACATTGCCCAACGTACTTGTAGAACCTTTATACAATTCCGTATAATGGCATTTTGTACATGTTACTGCAAAAAACTTTTTATTCTGCACATCAAATATTTTAGCAAAACGCCCACCGGTCGTCCTTATTTCATCTGTTTCATAGTTTGTATTTCCGCATTTTGGGCATACATATTTTTGTTTCATAAGATTGAATATTAAGGGATTTACCAAACAAATATAATCAAAAAATACACTAAAACTAACGGATAAAAAGCAACTCTCTGTATTTGGGCAGAGGCCATAATTCATCATCAATTAATAGTTCCAATTTGTCGATATGTGTTCTGATACTTTCAGCAGTAACTCTAACTTTAGTGTCGTAAGCAACAGCCTTGGCGGCTTCGTCTACCAAATTGTTTGCTACTTTTCGCTCATTGATCATTTTATCAACCCCGCGTTTAATTTCAGAAATATGATGCGAAATATTTGTAATGATTTCCAACTCATTTTTCGACACTTTACCATAAGTTTGTAAATCGAGTATTTCTTTTAAACCTTTCACATTCTCAATCAAAGTATTTTGATAACGAATAGCAATAGGAATAATATGATTATTAGCCATATCGCCCAAAACGCGCGATTCAATTTGTACTTTTTTAATGAATTTTTCAAGACGAATCAATCTTCGCGCTTCCAACTCGCGTGCAGTTAAAACATTCGTTTCTTCAAAGAGTTCGATAATGTTTTTCTTAACCAAAGTTTTTAATGTTTCGGGTGTAGTTTTAATATTGGATAAGCCTCTTTTCTGCGCTTCAATTTGCCATTCCTCGCTATAGTTATTGCCTTCAAAGCGGATTCTTTTCGAACGCACAATATAATCCTTAATCACTTGATATACAGAATCTTCAAAATCCAATCCTTTGGCTAATAGCTGATCGACATCCCTTTTAAAATTGGTCAATTGTTTAGCCAATACAGTATTTAAAGAAATCATGGGTTTGGCACAATTGGCACTAGAACCCACGGCTCTAAATTCAAATTTATTTCCTGTAAAAGCAAAAGGCGATGTTCTATTTCTATCGGTATTGTCCATCAATATCTCGGGAATATTTGGAACATTGATATTTAAAGCTGCTTTCAACTCTTCATTTAAACCTGATTTATCATTGCTGGCCTCTATCCTATCCAATAAACTGGTTAATTGACTTCCAATGAAAACAGAAATAATTGCCGGAGGTGCCTCGTGGCCACCCAAACGATTATCGTTGCTTGCAGAGGAGATACTTGCGCGAATTAAATCTTCATACTCATTAACACCCATCAATACATTAACCAAAAAAGTAACAAAACGGAGGTTCTCTTTTTGTGTTTTGCCCGGAGCAAACAAATTATGTCCTTTATCTGTTGCTAATGACCAATTGTTGTGTTTTCCGGAGCCATTAATTTTTGCAAAAGGTTTTTCATGAAAAAGTACTTCAAAATTATGATTACGAGCAGCCTTTTCCATCAAATACATAATCAATTGATTATGATCAACTGCAATATTCACTTCTTCATAAACAGGAGCGCATTCGAATTGGTTTGGAGCCACTTCGTTATGACGTGTTTTAACAGGAATCCCGAGTTTATGTGCCTCTGTTTCAAACTCTTTCATAAATTCTTTAACACGCTCAGGAATGGTTCCGAAATAATGATCAGAAAGCTGTTGATCTTTTGCTGAAGCATGACCAAAAAGCGTTCTACCGGTTAAAACCAAATCCGGACGAGCAATAAATAAAGAACGATCTACAAGAAAATACTCTTGCTCCCAACCCAAGGAGGCATAAACTCTTCCGATATCTCCATTGAACATTTTACACACTGCGCGCGCGGCTTTATCCAGCGCAAAGGAAGATTTCAATAAGGGCGTTTTATAATCGAGTGCTTCGCCGGTATAAGAAACAAAAATGGTAGGTATACAAAGCGTATTTCCTAAAATAAATGCAGGAGAAGTCGGGTCCCAAGCGGTATAACCACGTGCTTCAAAAGTATTTCGAATTCCGCCATGTGGAAAACTGGAAGCATCAGGTTCTTGTTGGATAAGCTCATTACCCCGGAAGTTTTCTATCGCTTTGCCTCCCCCATCAGGATTAACAAAAGAATCGTGCTTTTCTGCAGTAGAGCCTGTTAAAGGATGAAACCAATGCGTATAATGGGTCGCTCCTTTACTAATCGACCAGGCTTTCATGGATGCCGCAATCTGTGCTGCAGATTCACGGTCGATTTTAGTCCCTTCGTTAATGGCACTCATCACTTTTTTAAAAGATTCGTCGGTTAAATATTCTTTCATCGCTGAAAGATTAAAAGTCATTTCCCCGAAATATTCCGACGGTTTTTTATCGGGCATGGTATACGAGACCTTTTTTCTGTCGAAAGTGCTGGCTAATGCTCTGAATCTAAAGTTTTCCATTACTAAATTTTTGGTATAAAAAGGATTAATAATATGAGCAAAGATAGACGAAAAGTGAAATAAATTTCTTAGCGACCCAAAGAGTTTTCCAAAAATATTAACATTCTTAGATATGAAGACTTTGCTAAAATGAAAATAAGTGTATTTTGCTGATCGCTTAAATCCAAAATAATTTGAGGTGAAAGCGCATAAATATTAACGATTTGCCTTATAAAAGCACATAAAATCCGACAAAGTATCAAATACTAAATCGTGCTGAGCCAAAAGCCGTTCTTTTGAAAAATGGCCATTTGCAATTAATACACAAGAACAGCTTATCGAATTTGCCACTTGCAAATCGTGAAGAGTATCGCCTAGAAGCAAAGTTTCAGAAGCGGAAAAGCCGGACCGATTTAACAAAGCTTCGCCTAGTTCTTCTTTGCCATTGGCCAAATGATTATCAATGCCTTGCACAATCGAAAAATAAGGACGAATGCCCTTTTCGTGTAAACTATTTTCAAGAGCCTGATGCTCCATGGCCGACAAAACAACTTGATTTAGACCAAGACGATCGAATTCAGCCAGCAGTTTGTGAACATCAGAAAAAAGTGCACTTTTTGGAAGCTCTTTAAAATAAGCAGCCATAAACTCGTGTCCAACCTTTTCAAATGAAAGCGTATCAAAATCAAATCCCAATTTTAAATAATAATCATGAACCGGAAAATCGAACAATTGTTTGTATCGTTCGGGGCTCAAAAGAGGAAGCTTGTATTTGCTTAATAAACCATTCATTACACGTACACACATTTCCACATCGTCTAATAGCGTACCGTTCCAATCCCAAATCAGTTGTTTTATTTGCTCCATTTGTTCTTGTTTCTTAGATATTCATTCTTAAAATGCAAATTGAATTCGCGTTGTAATTTTTTCAAAACAGGATGATTTACATCCAAACGGGCATCGTTAATTTCCCTAATCGGAAGTATATTGTATGATGTTCCGCATAAAAAAGCGGCTTTATACTTTTTATAATTATGCTCAAATACCTGATTATAAATAACATGAATTTTATTTTCTGAAGCAAGTTTCAAAATCTCACTTCGTGTTATTCCCGACAATATGCTTGACTCATCAGCAGAAAAGAGCGATTGCTCCTGAATAAAAAAGACATTAGAATGACTGCCTTCTGTTATTAATCCCGCTGTATTCACAAGCAAAGTTTCATAAACGCCAGCTTTTTCTATTTCTGCTTGTCGCTTTTCGCGCCACTCGCTTCTGTAAAACTTTATGGTAGGATTTATTCGCTCTGTATGTGTAAGATTTACTTTAACGCCCGCCGTATAAGCCTCATTATCGGGATAATACGATACGATTGGATAAACAAATAAATTATTTTCTACGGCATCAATGCGGACATTACAGTTGATCAACTGATTGATTTGTATCAAATCAAACAAGGCTTTTTCAAGCTTCTTTTTATCGAATTTCGATTTTAATCCAATGGCATTCAAGCCGTATTGAAAACGAATCCAATGTGCATCCCAAAACATAGGTACACCTTGATGAACTCTTAAAACTTCGTAGATTGTTGTTTTGGCATTATCTAGTTGTTCGCTTACAAGAGCCGCTTCAATATTTTGGTAGTTTAGGTTGTAGTAAAGGCCGGTTCTGATATGCATAGTGCCAAATTTGACGCAAACATATCAATAATTCAATTAATTTTGTCGGCGATTTGCATTTCTACCTCTAAATTCTTGCAATAAATGTCGACGAAAACCATTTTCGGCATCATTTAAAAGCAATATCTTTTTTGCCGAAATCACTTTCAATAATTTTTTCTGATAGTCTTGATTAAGCTTAAACATAGCGGCTGTATGCTTATTGAAAAAGCCAAGTAATTCCATGGCTTGTTCTTCGGATAACTCATTTTCATCAGAAGGAAATTTAGCTCTGTAACTACGCATCTCATTTGCCAAATTATCTTTATCAGCTTCGAATTGTGTATAAATCGGCCAAAATACTTTTGATTCATCAGGGGTTAATTGCATTTTATCGGTTATAAAAGCAATCTTTTGTGCCCGATATCTTTTTTCAATTTCCATTCTATTGCCCGGACCTTGAGCAAAAACGCCAATAGAAATAAAAATGCCTATTAGAACAATGCTAATTTGTTTCATAATCTTTTATTTTAAATCTTCTGTTGAATAAAGTTCTATAATTTCATCTGTCGAAATATTACTATAATCGAGCAATGCATCTACATCCGGATCGTTATATAAACTATTTACATCTGTAACTGAAGCCAATTCGCTATAGATTATATCTTCGTCATAATTCTGAAAATCATTTATTGCCATCAATTCTTCGATGGTAAAATCAATTCTAGCATCCTTATTTATATCTGCATCAAAAACGAATATCCAAAGTGCCAATAAAAGTAGGGCGGCTACCGCCAGCGAAATTAGTCTAATCCAATTGTTTTGAGCCAACTTAAACGAAATAGTTTTCGTTTTTTTCTTTTCTTCGATCGGTAAATTGGCAGTAAAATTATCGAAATAACCAGCCGGAGGGCTAGTAAAACCGGCATTTTTCGATCGATTAACATGAGCGCTAATCTTTGCTTCTATTTTATTATCTTTATTCATACCATTCATTTGACTAAGGTAAGGTTAATTAGTTTAATCTACTTCTAAGTTTTTTTCAATTTTTTTAACCGCATGGTGATAGGAAGCTTTTAATGCGCCTACCGATGTTTTCAAAATCGACGACATTTCTTCGTATTTCATTTCATCATAATATTTCATATTGAAAACAATGCGCTGTTTATCGGGCAAGGTCAGCAAGGCCATTTGTAATTTTTTCTCTATCTCCGTACCATCAAAAATATTATCGTCTTCCAGGTTTTGCTTTAATTCATCACGATAATCTCCCTTGGCTGAAAAAACATAACGCTTTCTTTTTTTCAAAAAATCAAACGTTTCGTTAGTTGCTATGCGATAAATCCAAGTATACAGATTAGAATCAGAGCGAAAAGCAGCTATATTTTGCCAAATTTTAATAAACGTATTTTGTGCAATATCGTTTGCATCTTCGTGCGAGTAAACCATACGACGTATATGCCAATAGATACGCTCTTGATAGTGTTGTACCAAGAGATTAAATCCTCTATTGCTTGTATGCTTTTCGCTAATAAGTCGGATTATGTCTTTGTCGCTATAATTTTCCAAGAGTTTAAGTTAAGTTCAATTTTGACCCCTCAAAACAAATAAGGTTTAATCAAGAAAATATTTTTTTGCAAAATGATTTTGCATCTCTTTTTTTAATGTTGAAATTGCGGATTTAATAAGCGGTTTATCTAATGATTGTTCGTATTTTATGATCAACTCACCAAGTTTTGCCGAGGAATCATCGGATTTTAAATTGCTAGCCGCTGTATTGATGATTCTGACGAGTTCTTCTTTTGTATTTGTTACTTGTTCCCAGGCTTTTGTACTAACATAAAGTTGTTGCGAAAAATTATGCTCAATCTCCTCTCTAACTGATTGTATAAGAAGCGTTTGAAACTGAAAAGCACTCAGGTTTTGCACTTTTTGGCGCAGAATAAGATTAGCCGGAGAAATTCTTTCAATAAATAAAACCAAGCGCTCGTAAGCTTGTATACTTAAGGGATTTAGAATTTTTGCATTTGCTTTTAAACGTTCATTTTCCAATTCGGCCTGAAAGCGTTCATTTTGTTTATCAAACACTTGTTTAAGCAAGAAATATGCGGTTAAAAACACCACTAGCGAAGGCAGTGTATATTTTAATATTTCCAATAAGATCATAGTCCTTCTATTTAATGAATATCAAAAGTATAAATTCTACAGAAACAGAAGTATTTAGCCAATTGCTTTTTTCAATAAGGAAAGCATCATTTTTTTATCTTTTCCGGAAATAGTTAAGATAAGTTCGAGCACTCCGGTTCTGTTTAACCCCAATTGCTTTTCGTAAAATTTAAGTAAATCGTGATTTTCTTTACTTATCCTAAATCCGGTTTGTATTTTCTTTTCTTTTTGCATCATTTCTTGTTTTGAGAATTAAAATACGTTTTAAGCGTAGTGGCTCTGTATTTCGAATTACTTAATCCGTAGCCGTCTTTTTTATTAAAAACGGCATGCTTTGTTCGCCCCTTGGCGCGTGCAATAAAAACCTCTGTTCCAACCCAGGTTACTTCGCATTCCGTACCGTTTACCCACACCGTATCGCCGGCTTGTACATCGCTAAGCATTTTTTTTAAAGTACCTAGTTTGGATTTACAAATTTCAAACTCTTCGGTCAATGAAGAAAAGATAGCAGCATCGCCTCCCAAATCCGGGTGATATTTCCTGGCTAGCCTTCGGTATTCTGCTTTTAGCTCCTCTTTTGATTTAATATGCTCGAAAAACATCCTTATTTATCTTTTTACAAATGTATAACATTGTCAAACGTTTTGCAAGTTTTTTTTATACTTTTATTCGCGAATAACAAGAAAGCTTATGGCATTAGTAAAAAAGAGGCATCTCCCTAAATATCATATTTCTATAAAATTATCGACGACAATATTTTGCAACACTAAAAATAATTCTAAAAAAATAGTTAAGTTTACAGCAAATTAGGAGCGAACAAATAAACTCACTAAAAAATTTAAGATGGACAATTATTCAATTTCTATAATCCCTGACCAGGATGCTGCAAAAAATTCGGCACGGATAGAATTGAGCGGAGAGCTATCTATTCAGTATATCCACGAAATTAGAGTTCAGCTCGACAAAGCCATCGCTAATTTCAAAAATATCGAACTGTTTATAAGCGATGTGTATATTATTGATTTAACTATACTTCAATACTTTATATCTTTAAAAAAATCGGAAAATGTGCTAAATAAATCTATTAAATTTTCATTTGAATTAAGTGAAGGTTTAAAGGAACTTATTGAACATGCGGGGTTTAACCATATTGAAAATTAAAACGAATGAAAAAAACAATCTTAATTGTAGATGATTCTGAAAGCATTAGAAAACTGGTTCAGTTTAATCTAAATAATGCTGGCTTTAGAGTGTTGGTAGCCAATAATGGAATGGATGCATTGAACTATTTTAAGGAAGAAAGCATACATTTACTTTTAACAGATTTACATATGCCGGTTATGAATGGCATGGAACTGATCAAGGAAGTCAGGAAAATAGATCAGTATAAACATATTCCCATCTTGTTTTTGACAACGGAAACCCAAATTGCGCTAAAAAAAGAGGCGAAAAATGCGGGAGCAACCGGTTGGATTGTGAAACCATTTGTATTTGATAAACTTTTAGCAACTATTCATAAAGTATTACGATAGACTCTATTAAAACATGCAAGACTTAATAAATAGTTTTTTAGATGAAGCAGCTGATCTTTTAGGGGATTTAGAAGATTCTCTTTTAACTTTGGAGGAAAATCCGACAGATAAAGATGCTGTTCATCGTGTATTTAGAGTTATGCACACACTAAAAGGTAGTGGCGGCATGTTTGGTTTTAGTGCTGTTTCTAATTTTACACACCATTTAGAAAGTATTTATTTTAAAATCCGAAACGAAGAACTCGAGCTAAGCAATCAAATCTTTTCGCTAACACTTAAATCTGTAGATTTAATTAAAGAACTTTTAAAATCGACCGGAAAATTAGCACCTTCTGTGCAAGCCAATTACGATGCGCTGGTAAAAGAAATAAAAGCGGTTTCGGATGTCAAAGAACCTCTGCCCGATTTATCACAAGAAAATTCAGAACTACAGGAAATTAATAAAAAAGCAAATTTCAATACCTATTATATTCATTTCGAGCCCAATACAGAAATACTTCAAAACGGTACAAATCCTCTGTATTTAGTCGATGAATTGGTTGCTCTTGGCGACTCGAAAGTTATATTGTATACCGATAATATACCTCAAACAAAGGATATCCAATTGGAAAACTGTTACGTTTCGTGGGCTATTATTTTGGCTACTAAAGCAGAAATTGGCGACATTATGGATGTCTTTATTTTTGTTGAAGACGATAGTCAAATCGATATTATCAACCTAAGTCCTTATAATCTATTACAATTTCCTGAATTCATAAAAGCCATACAAAGCTTTGAAAATCAGAGTATATCGCCAAATATTAATGAATTACAAGCACTGGGCGAACAACTGGTAGCTAAAAGTCAATGGGCCGAAAATGAAACTAAAAATGAGGACTCCGCAAAGCTTGCCACCGAGAAAGCGAACAAAGAAGCGAAAAACAGTTTAAACGAATCAAAAATAAATGGCGATAAACCCGATATTCCGGACATCGTAAAAAAAACAAAAACAGCCATATCCACTTTTTCTACCATTAGAGTCTCAAGTAAAAAAATTGAAACATTAATGAATCTGGTAAGCGAAATGGTTACCTCGCAAGCCCAACTTAACTTAATTGCCGAAAATGAACAAATTCCTGAACTTTCCGAAGCTGTTGAAAACCTGGAAAAATTAACACGTGAATTGCGTGATAATGCATTTGAGATTTCGCTAATCCCAATTGAAACTATGTTAACGCGATTTAAACGACTTATTCGCGATTTATCAACTGAATTAAAGAAAGATATTAATTTTACCGCTGTCGGAGCGGATACCGAATTAGATAAAACAATTATTGAGAATTTAAGCGATCCGCTTTTGCATTTGTTCAGAAATGCCATAGATCATGGGATTGAAGATAAAGCAACTCGCCTTAAGAAAGGAAAGCCTGAAGTTGGAACAATTACACTAAGTGCTTTTTATTCGGGAACCAATGTATTGATTCAAATCAGTGATGATGGTGCAGGGATAGATCCGGATATTATCCGAAAAAAAGCGATCGAAAAAGGAATTATCAACGCAAATGATCTATTAAGTCGGAGCGAAATCATTAACCTGATAACAAAACCCGGGTTTAGCACTTCAGAATCGGTAACTGATATTAGTGGTAGAGGAGTTGGTATGGATGTGGTAAAGAAAAACATCCAAAAAATTCAAGGCGAACTGCAAATTGAAAGTACGCTCGGAGCGGGCACAACTTTTACCCTAAAACTTCCGCTTACGCTTTCTATTATTGATGGATTAATCGTTTATATTGAAGAAACACCCTATATCATTCCTATTCCATTAATCGATAAAATAAGACCGATAACACATTCGGCAATTGAAAAGGCTTTTAATAACACATTAATTGTAGATAACGAACAACTGCCTTTTATTTATCTCCGACAACATTTCGGTATTACAAGTGTGGCGCCCGAAAACGAACTGCTAATTGTTGTAAATTATGGAATTAAAAATATGGCCATTGTTATTGATCGTATGGAAAAACAAACGCAGGTTGTAGTAAAATCGATGGGGAAACACTTTCAACATCAAGACATCATTTCAGGGGTGTCAATTATGGGCGATGGAAAAATTGCCCTGGTATTAGATACGAATAAAATCATAAATTCAATTGACAAATCAGCACATATTGTAAAATAAATAGTTTTATGAAAAACTTTATCAATAATCTAAAAATTTCTCACGCTTTAATTGCTGGTGCACTTATTATTGTTGCATTTACTGTAGTGCAAAACCTAAATAGCATTAAAAACATTGATAAATTCAATAACTATATCAATATTATTAATAATAAACGTGTTAAGCCCATGAAAAACCTTAATGTTATTCTGGATGCTTATACGGTTAAGATTGTTGATGCCGCAAATAAAGTTGCCATCCAATCGATTAGTTGGGAAGAAGGATACAGCATTGTTGCAGCGGCACAAAAAAGTATTAAAACAAATTGGGCGCTTTATATTTCGACGCTGAATAAGGAAGAATCAAAAAACCAGATTCTCGCCTTTGAAAAAATAGAGGATAAAACCAAACGTCAAATAAACCGACTTAGTCAGATATTAGCAGGCAAGAATGAAGCAGAATTGGAATCTTTTATTAAAAAAGATTTGTATCCCGCAATTGAGCCTCTGGCAAATCAGGTTGTACGCATGACTGAAGATTTACAAAAATCGATTGATCAAATATCGAGCGATACAGACAAACTTTATCAATCCATTTTTTCTAAAACCAGAATGCTGGGAATTATAACCATGTTGATTATAATTTCTATGATGATCTTTCTGATTACCAGTATTCGAGCAACCTTAAAAAAAGCAAACACCACCATAAAAAAAATTGCCGATGGCGATTTAACGGTAAAAATTGTTGGTTTTGGAAAAGACGAAATTGGCGAGTTAATGTTTGGAGTTAAAGGACTGGTTAGAAACTTGAGATCGACAATGGAAACCATAAACAACGCCGCAAATAGCATATTAATTACAAGTAATGAACTTAGCTCCAGCAGTCAACAAATTTCATCGGGCGCTACAGAACAAGCAGCATCAGTTGAAGAAATTGCCGCTTCGATGGAAGAAATTTCGGCCAATATTATGCAAAATGCCAAGAATTCTCAGATAACCGAAAAAATATCAACCCAGGCCGGCGAGGAATTCGAAAGCGGAAGAGAAAATATTGATACTACCGTAAAATCTATTCAAACCATTGCATCGAAAATATCAATTATTGGCGATATTGCCTTTCAAACCAATATTCTGGCATTAAATGCGGCTGTGGAGGCTGCTCGTGCCGGTGAACATGGCAAAGGATTTGGAGTGGTAGCAGCAGAAGTTGGTAAACTTGCTGAACGAAGTAAAATAGCTGCCGCCGAAATAAACAACTTATCAAAAACGGGTGTTGAGCAAAGCTTAAAATCGAAGGATTTGCTAAAGATTGCGCTTCCTTCCATAAATAAAACGATTAAATTAATAAAAGAAATTAGTCTGGCAAGCAACGAACAAAGTTCAGGTGTCGATCAAATTAACTCCGGTATTCAAACACTGAATCATGTTACACAACAAAATGCTGCAGCAAGCGAACAAATGGCTACTGTTGCAGAAGAATTGGCGGCACAGGCAGAACAATTAAGTAATAGTATACGCTTTTTTAATATCGGAAGCACTACAAAGAATAAGATCGAAAAGAAATCCACAGCGCCAAAATATATTGCGGAGAAAGCTAAAAGTCGTCCGGTAATCAAAGAGAATCCAAAGGGTATTGATTTGGATTTAGATTCGAAGGATGATTTGGATAATGAATTTGAAACTTTTTAATTGTCTTAGGCTTAATTAAATAGCAATACAATGTGTGTAGAATTAGGAAAAAAGTCTAAAATAAATCAATATAAAGTATCTTTATTTAGCATGACTTTATCTTACGCTTAAAAAAAATAGTGACCGATGAAAAAACTAGATTCATATTTGACATTCAAGCTAGGAAATGAAACATTTGCTGCCAATGTAGCACATGTATTACATATTCTAGGGATACCCGAAATAACTAAAATGCCCAATTCGCCGGATTATCTGCTCGGCGTTATGAATTTACGCGGACAAGTTATTCCGGTAATCGATCCGCATCCACGCTTTAAAATTGAGCCCCAAGAAACAAGCAAAGACAGTTGTGTATTGGTATTGGAAGTGAGCGATGAGGATGAGGAAGAATTTTTAATTGGCAGCTTAGTCGATGCCGTTTTAGAAGTTATCCAGATTAATCCTGAAGAAATATTGCCGCCACCGGAGCTGGGCGTTCAGTTTAATGCGCAATATATCGAAGGCGTTATTCAGCAGGGCGAAAAGTTTATTTTAATCCTCAATATTGTAAACGTTTTTTCTGAGCTAAGTTCTAGTTTAAAATAATTATGGTTAATAATCCTATATCGCTATATAAAGAGGAACTTAAACAAGCCGAATTTGAGTTAATCAGTAAATACGTAAATAAAAATTTTGGAATAAAACTACCTGATCATAAACGTATTATGCTGCAAGGCCGACTGATAAACAGGCTCATAAAATTAAACTTGCCCAATTTTAAAGCGTATACTGATTATGCTTTTTCGGAGCAGGGTCGCATATCGGAATTACCCCTTATGATCGATTATATCTCGACAAATAAAACTGATTTTTTTCGTGAATCCGTTCATTTTGATATTCTGAAAGAAAAGTGTATTCCCTGTTTTCTGGAAAATTCAAATACAAAACAGATGCAAATCTGGAGTGCGGGTTGTTCAAGTGGCGAAGAAGCATATACCATTGCTATGACTTGTGCCGATGAAGAAAAATCGAAATTGAATTTTGATTATACGATTTTGGCTACAGACGTTTCTTTGCGTATGCTGGAAAAAGGAAAAAATGCGATATACCCATTAAAAGATATAGAATCGTTTTCTGAAGAAACCAAAAAAAAATATTTATTAAAAAGTAAGGATAAAGAAAAGAGCGAAGTGCGCATAAAAAAGGCTTTACGAGACAAAGTGCGGTTTCAGTGGCATAATCTTATGGATCAAGAATATAAAATTCATCAAGAATTCGATATCATTTTTTGCCGTAATGTCCTTATTTATTTTTCAAAGGAAGATCAACTACACGTGCTTACCAATCTCTATAAAAATTTAAAAACAGGAGGCTTTTTGTTTTTAGGCCACTCTGAGTCGATTAATCATTTTAATTTGCCTCTTATAAATATAGGTCAAACCGTTTTTCAAAAACTATAACACTATGGTCAACACCAATCTGAATTCAATTGAAGCTGAGAATAATGGACTTAAAAATGAGAATAAGCTCTTAATAGATCAGCTTAAAATTGTAAATAAAAAACTCGAGGAATCGGAATCTTTTAAAAGTCATTTCCTGTCGAATATATCCAATGAAATAGTAAACCCTTTTACTTCAATTTTGGGTATTTCAAAAAATATTGCCAATTTAAAAGAAGCAGATATAGAGCAAATTAAAACCATGGCTAATTTAATTCACAGCGAAGCTTTCGATTTGGATTTTCAGCTCAGAAATATCTTTGCGGCAGCCAAAATTGAATCGGGCGAAAATTTCCTGGAATTGGTTACGCTGGATATACAGGATTTTATAGAAGAAATAACAAATGGCCTTAAAATTAAAGCGGAACGACGAGCTATTACTTGCAATATTAATTACGAAATAAACCAAAAATATTTTGTTACCGATGCGGATAAATTTAGAATGATATTGACAAACCTAATCATGAATGCGATCAATTTTTCGATGGAAAAGCATAGCATTAAATTATATATAGAATACAATAAAGAAGGGTTCTTGTTTAAAATCAATAATCAGGGAAACCTGATTTCCAGCGAAGACACAAAAATTATATTTGATCGGTTTGTTAAACTCGACGACAATATTAATTCGCTCAATCAGGGTCATGGATTGGGCTTATCCATTATTAAAGATTACGTAGAACTATTGGGTGGTAGCATAAATTTTGAAAGCAATGAAAACGAAGGAACTACTTTTTTCCTCAAACTCCATTCGCTCGAAATGAACGAAAAGAATTTATTTATGGAAGATGAAGATTTATTTGTTGCCGACGACAATTCAGAACTTTTTTAAAACGCTATGATTAATCTCTCAAAAATATTTATCTATCCCGGAAGTCTGGAAGTTACCGTTCAGCCAAAAACGCTAACTACGATTTTAGGCTCTTGTGTTGCCGTATGCATTTGGGATAAGAAACTAAAATTTGGAGGGATGAATCATTTTATGTTACCTTTATGGAATGGCGAAGGACTTGCTTCACCAAAATACGGGAATATTGCTATCGACAAATTGATTCGAAAAATGATTAATAACGGGTCGAGTTCGGAAGACTTAGAAGCTAAAATTTTTGGAGGGGGAAATGTCATCGAATCAACGAATAATGTTTATCGAATAGGCGAACGAAATATAGAAATTGCCTATTCCAAATTAGCCGAATATGGCATTCAGGTTACAGGTTCAAGTACAGGTGGTAAATTAGGACGAAAGATTTTAATGAATACCTCTAATTTTCAGATCTTACATAAATTTATTGCCAAACAAAACTTTTGATGATGCGCGAAAAAGAAATAAAAGTATTGATTGTTGACGATTCTGTTAGTATTCGCAACATGTTGGCGAATTTCTTGCATAACGACCCGTATATTAAAGTGATTGGGAAAGCTGAAGATCCTTATCAGGCTGCTGCTTTTTTAAAAACACAGGTGCCTGATGTAATTACGCTCGATATTGAAATGCCAAAAATGGATGGCCTTACTTTTTTACGAAAAATTATGGCGCAACATCCCATTCCTGTTGTTATTATATCGAGTTTAACGAAAAAAGGAGCAAATGAAACCATCAAAGCTTTGGAATACGGAGCTGTTGAAATTATTCAAAAACCTTTTGTTGAAGAAGGAAAAACAAAAGAAGGAATTCAATTAATTATAGAAAAGGTAAGGGCTGCAAGTTTAGCAAAAGTATCGGCCAGAACACAAAATATTCTTAAAATACCACCTAAATTTTCTGCTGATGCTGTTCTTAAAAAAAGGCCTTCAATAGCCGGCACTTCGTTCGCAGATCAAAAAATTATTGCTCTTGGCGCATCAACCGGAGGCACAATAGCCATTCAACAAATTATTCAGAATTTACCTATTTCGGCGCCTCCCCTTTTAATTGTACAACATATGCCTGTGCATTTTACCAAAGCTTTTGCCGATAGATTAAATCAATTGTGCTCCATTTTTGTAAAAGAAGCCGAAGATGGCGATATCATTAAAAAAGGACATGCTTATATTGCAAGAGGCGATCGTCACCTAACCATAAAAAAACAAGGAAACGAACTTGTGGCTCATCTACTGGATGGACCGCTGGTAAACCGACATAAGCCTTCGGTTGATGTTTTGTTTAGAAGTATGGCCAACCATGTGGGTGCTAAGGGAATAGGTATTTTACTTACCGGAATGGGCGATGATGGAGCCAGAGGATTACTTGAAATGAAAGAGGCTAAAGCAAATACTATTGTTCAAGATGAAAAATCGTGCACCGTTTTTGGTATGCCTCGCGAAGCAATTAAAATAGATGCACATAAAATGGTTTTAGGCTTAGCTGAAATTTCCGAATTGATATCAAAAATTAATTAAGAGACTAAAGTAACTATGATAAAAAGTGCTAAAATATTAATTGTAGATGATGATAGTTTAGGCCTTCGTTTGATGAGAAAAGCCTTGGAAGGCAAAGGACATAAACTTGCTACTGCAAATAATGGAAAAACGGCTTTAACAAAAGCCTGGGCCAACAGTTTTGATATTATCATTTTGGATGTTAAACTACCTGATATTGATGGCTTTCAAATCTGCGAAAAACTAAAGCAACACCCTGCAACTGTAAATGTTCCGGTTGTTTTTCTTACCGGATTAAACAATCATCAGGATGTTGTTAAAGGATTTGAGGCCGGAGCTGTCGATTATATTTCCAAACCTTTTAATTCTGATGAATTTAATATCCGCATCGACAATCATCTTAAACTGAGAGATTATTCGAAAACTTTAGAAGAATCAGCACGAATATCGCAGGAAGCGAAAATAAATATCAGCACTTTTATTTCGTCTTTAGCGCACGAACTTAAAAACCCGCTCAATTCCATTGTTGGGTTTTCTGAAATATTACAGGGCAAAAACATTCCTGAAGACGAGAGAATAAATTATTTAAAACATATTAATAGTAGTGGACTCGACTTACTAAATCTGCTTAACGATTTGATTGACTTATCTAAAATTGAAGCCGATTTATTAGATATCCATTTTTCCTCCGTTTTTTTAAATACAGAGCTAAGCGATATTAAAAAAAGTTTTACTGATAAATTATTTAAGCTTAGAGGTGATGATGTAAAATTAAAACTAGAGCTCGGTAACGACGATCCTAAATTTGTTTTGTTTACCGATATATTGCGCTTTACACAAGTATTTAATAACCTGATAGACAACGCTATAAAATTCACTACAAAAGGAACAATCACCTTTGGATATCAAATAAAACCAAGCGATCGAATTGAGTTTTTTGTTCGAGATACCGGCATCGGAATGAAAGAAGAAGAGCTGGAAAATATTTTCGAAGAATATGATATAGCGCATCAAAGAATGCAGGTTACGCCTGGAGGAAAAGGCATCGGACTGGCCATTTCAAAAAAAATTGTGCGTATATTAAAAGGTGAAATTGGAGCAAATTCAGTGTTCGGAAAAGGATCTGAGTTTTATTTTAATTTGCCCCGTTTAAAAGCAGATTCCGATGAGGTTAAAAACATTGGAAGCAAACAAGAGCTTTACAATTGGGAAGGAAAAAAAATACTCGTGGCAGAAGATGTAATGGTAAACTTTCTCTTTTTTGTTGCCTTGTTTAAGCAAACAAACGTGGAACTTTATCATGCTGAAAATGGATATCAGGTTTTGGATATCTTGAAAGAGAAAGAGGTAGATTTAATTTTAATGGATATGGTGATGCCTGAATTAGATGGCCTCGCAACAACTAAAGAAGTCAGAAAAACACATTTACATCTGCCCATAATTGCTCAAACCAGTCTGACCGACCGAACGGATAAAGACGATATTTTTAAAGCCGGCTGCAACGATATTATATCAAAACCTATAAAACCCAGAATTTTATTAAACAAAATCAATCGTTTTTTCGAATAATTGCAAGCAACAATGTCAAAAAAGAATAGCATTTTAATTGTAGACGATCTAGAATCTAATCGTATTTTATTGGAAAAGATACTGTCGAAAGAAGGTTATAAACTTATTACTTGTGCCGAAGGAAACGAAGCAGTAAAAATGGCACTCGAAGAAGATATTGATCTTGTCCTTTTAGATATTATGATGCCAAAAAAGGACGGATTTATGGTTTTTGAAGAATTGAAAGCCAACTCAAAATCAGCAGAAATACCGGTTATTTTTATTACCGTGCTAACCAACGATCAAGACTTATTAAAAGCCTTTAAAATGGGTGCCGTCGATTATATCACTAAACCATTTACACCAACCGAAGTGCGTATCAAAATAAAAACACAAATCGAATTGCACAATAGTCGAAAATTAATTGCAGGCAAATCAAATGGAACTTATGACTTTGTTTCAGATTCGCATCAAAATACAATATCAGCTATAAACGAGCAACTTATAGCTATAAAAAAACAAATCAAAAATCTAAACGAAACCGCTTTAAATCAAGAAGATAAAAATCAACTCAGAGATTCCCTCGCATTTTCTATTGAAGTTGAAGAAATGCTACAACAATTAGTTGGCAAAACTTCAAATTAACCATCCCTTAAATCGCAGCTGATAAGTGGCGGTTTAGCCTAGAAAAAAGTGCAATTGCAGTTAAACGATTTTTTCAATTAATGGAGAAGCCTAATAACGAAAGGAAAATAAAAATAGCCTTGAACATTAAGAAGAAGTGTTCCGATATATTTTCTATTTTTGTGACTCAATTTTTAGCATGACAAAATCACAAGAATATATACAACTTTTCGAACAATTTTCTTCGCTTAAAGCATTGATAATAGGAGATGTAATGTTAGATGCTTACTTATGGGGAAATGTAGAACGTATATCACCCGAAGCACCCGTTCCTATCGTACAAGTATTCAAAAGAGCCAACCGCTTAGGTGGAGCAGCTAATGTAGCATTAAATATCAAAGCACTTGGTGCAGAACCCATTATATGCTCCGTTATTGGCGACGATATTCAATCGCATTCCTTTTTTACACTCTTGGATGAAGCAAATATCAGTAGCGAAGGCATCGTAAAAAGTAAAAATAGAATAACGACAACCAAGTTTAGAGTTATCGGAAATAACGCTCAGATGCTCAGGGTCGACGAAGAAACTTTAACTAATTTATCTGCAGAAGAAGAAACGCTTTTTATCGATCGAATCAAAAAGATTATTCAGCGCACAAAGATTGATGTTGTTATATTTCAAGATTACGATAAAGGGGTTATTTCTAAGTCAGTTATCAATAAAATAATGAAATTGATAAAGGGTGAGGTTCCGGTTGCTGTTGA
>JAFGHU010000064.1 GCA_016929955.1 Bacteroidales bacterium
GAATTTTCAGCTGCATTAATCTATATCAGCGAAATAATAAAGGGGGCATTTTTAGTGGATGCAGTTCAATTTAATAAGTTAATCCATTTGATAAATCAAAATTCCAGTACCTTATTAAAACTATATAAGTATATAGGTTCTGTTGATTCAGCTATTGCTATTGCATCTCTCAAAAAAGGTTCTGCAGGCTGTGAGCCTAATTTTATTTCCAGTAAGAAGATTACTGCCACGAATGCCTATCATCCATTAATTGATGACTGTAAGAGTAACAGTATTTCTTTAAGTAATCAAAGTGCAATTATTACGGGTGGAAATATGTCAGGTAAAACAACTTTTTTAAAAGTGATAGGTATAAATGCTCAGTTAGCTCAAACCATTAATTATACGTTTAGCAGTAAATTTGAAATGCCTTATCTGAAAATTTATTCATCCATACAAAATGTAGATAATTTAGAAGAAGGGATTAGTTTTTTTATGGATGAGTTACTAAAAACGAAACAAATAATAGATTCTGTAGATACTTTAAATGAAATGTCTTTAGTTTTATTTGATGAAGTATATAAGGGAACAAATTCCAAAGACAGAATTACCCTTGCTTCATCGGTATTAAATTATTTAAATCGAGAGAACTGTTTTGTAGTTGCAACAACCCATGATTTAGATATTTTACATTTTATAAAGGATTCTTATGAAATGTTCTATTTTGATAATTTGTTCATGAATAACAAAATAATTTTCGATTACAAAATTCATAAAGGAATACAAAATAAAACCAACGTAATTGAATTGATACAGTCTTTAAGTTTCCCTGATGAGATATTAGCTAATACGCTGAATTATAGAGCTAAATTTAAACATGTTAGTGATATAAAATACAATGCTTAGGCTATAGAGGATATGATGTCAATTCCTATATTGGCTTAAAATGAAGGTGCGGAGAATTCCTCTAATCCTTCTTGATTCATTCAGACAATGGTTGTATTTTTTTGATTAAAATTTCCTCCTTCCGGTATAATCCCCAAAAAACCCATCCGCAAAAAGCAGACAGGCTCGTAAATATATTGGATGGTTTTTGGTTTATTTTTTTTAAAATTCATACGATGACTCAAAGTCATCGTATGAATACTTTTAAATTATTCTCCTTGTTTATAAATAATTGCGTTTATCGTTACGTCATCACCACCCATATTAATGGTCATACCGTAAGGTTTATCATCGGAGATATTGATTTGTGCATCACCTGCTTTTCCGGTGAGTTGTTGCCAAATAGTAACTGCTTGATGAACACCAGTGCCACCTGTTGGATGTCCCCAACCTATTAAACCTCCGGTTGTATTTATTGGGATGATACCATCGCGTTTAGTATGTCCGTTGGCAACAAAATCACAGCCTTCGCCGGGTTTTGCCAAGCCGAGAGCTTCAACAGTTAAGATTCCGGCAATAGAGAAGCAATCGTGTAATTCTACCGTTCCAATTTGATCTATTGTTAAACCCGTTTGATCAAACACCTTTTCGATAGCTGTTTTAATGGCTTTCAACTCCGTTAAATCTGTTGGATCTGCTGTAATGTTACGAATAACTTGTGTGTATCCAACAACTTCTACAGCATCTTTCTTATCAATTCCAATTCGTTTTAAACCTTCTTCGGAAGCAATAATAATTCCGGAAGCCGCATCAGACACTTTCGAGCAATCCATATAGTTTAAATGATCGACAAATACTTTTCCGTTGGGTTCTGATTTTAAAGAAAGACCATAAGGATCAGGATGTGTATTATGGAATTCTTGTGCTGTTGGATCCAGTCGTGCATTTTCTATCGCGTTAGCGTACCATTGCGCCATTCCTTTTCTGGCTCTGTCGCGATCGTATTTTTCGAAATAAGCACCGGCTCTGTCGCTAAACTGACCGGGGAAAAAATAAGCATGGCCATTTTTGCGTTTTTTGAACCAGCCTGCATAAGCCAAAATATCAGCGCCATAAATGGCTTTAACTGTATTCTGAACTTCAGCACCCATACTCAAAACCACATCGGCAGATTCGGCTAAAACTGATTTGATTCCACTTACCAGCGATAAAGAACCGGAACCGCAAGCGCCTTCCACACTGGTGGCGGGTTTAAATTCCAAATCTTTGTCTATCATAGGGAAAAATCCGGGCAAATTGCCTTGATGGTTGAAATGTGCTGCCATAAAATTTCCCAACACACTTTCGTCAACACTCTTTGCGCCACCTTTAATTTGTTTTAAAACACCTTGTCCGGCTTCTTTCAGATAATCTTCCAATCCGGGGCGTTCTTTTTTAGGATTAAATTCTTTACGACCGGTTCCCATCGAAATGGTGTTGTAACCGGCGGCCATATATATTTTTCTTCTTAAATTCTTCATTGTTTTCAATTTAAAGGCTTAATCAAAATAATTATTTATGGGTCCAAAAGCATGGAAAAATCCGGTAAGCATCACCGTATTTACATCATTATCATTGGCAGCAACACCATCGGCAACCAATTTTTTACCAATGGCATTCGAACGAGCTCCATATTTCATAGCTAATTCGGTACCCAATTCGTCCATTTTTTTCATATTGGCAAAGAAAGCGCTAAACAGTTCTTCTTTGTTTTTTTTGCGAATAGCCACTTTCCAAGGAAGATGTCCTTCGGGTAAATCACCTAAAGTTTCATCACACTGCTCGGCGAAATCAGCAAAATTAACATAGGTTTTTAGTTCAGGATCGTAGGCCGCTACCGCTTTTCCTTTTTCATATTTTAAGAAGCCGTCTTTTTGAGCGCCACTACTCATTTGTCCGCCTTTGATATCCAAGGCCATAAATTGATCGAGAATATCGCTATGCAAATCTTCATCAGGCATATATGGATTCATCACATTCAGGATAAATTTCATTACATCGATGCCCACATAATCCATCAACTGAAAAATGCCCATTGGGCGTACCAAATAGTCCTGAGTTACTTTGTTGATCATATATACCGCTTTCGGCCAGGTATACATTTTACTCAATGCCACAGCTTCATTAATGCCGTGTAAACCATCGCGCATAAAATGGCCATTGCCAATAAATCCGGCAATATCGTTGGCCGGAACAATTATCTTTTTGAGATGTTTAGAATAGGCATAAGCAAAATCGACCATTACAGAATCTGTATTTTTTGTAGTGATGAGCTCAACCAGTTTTTGAACAGCAGGAGGATTGTAAAAATGGAATCCCAAAACACGTCCTTTTAAATTTGCCTTTTCTTCGATCAATTGAATTGGAACAGAACTCGTATTTGTAAAATACCAGGGAGCATTTGGATTGTTTTGATCGATTTGAGCCAGGATTTTTACTTTTAAATCCGGATTTTCGCTTACAGCTTCAAAAATTAAATGCGAACGATAAGCCACTTCCATAGCCGTTGTTGGTCGGATAACATGCAGTACGTCAAAGATATACTGATCGATAATTTCGCTGTTTTGAATCAGGTCGGCACGATCTTCATACATTTCGCGCAACCAAACCGTTTGTTTTTCGGCAATTTTTCTGACTTGTGCTTTTATATAAGGCATCAGTCCTGCCAAACCTTCGTCGGAAAGGTCGATGGCATTTAAGACAAAAGTTTTGCCTTTGTTTTCGGGTTTTAGACCAAGATTGGTCATTTCAACCGCTGTTAGAAGAAGAATTCCGCTACCCATTTTACCGGCTGCACCCAAAACACTTACGTTTTGTAATTTTTCGTCGTATGTCATTTTATATTTTGTTTATAATTTTTATATTTTATCTAAAATTTTCTTTGTGAACCTTTGTGCTTCCTTCGTGTTCCTTTGTGGAATAGCTATAACACAAAGTTGCTCAGAGGTTTCGCAGAGGAACACTTCCAAAGGCATCCGTCGGGACCTTTGGAAAAAGGTAATCACCAATTTGGTTTTCTTTTTTCTAAAAAGGCCTTCATTCCTTCTTCGCCTTCAGAGCCTTTACCAAACAATTTTCCGAATTGTGCAGCTTCTAATTGTTCTCCTTCGGTCAAAGTCATATCAAAACCTTTAATCGTTGTTTGTTTAACCGCTTTTATGGCTTGAGGTCCTTTGGAGGCTATGTTTTTAGCAATAGTCAGGCAGGTTTCTAATAAAGCTTCAGGCTCAACTACTTTCTGAACCAATTTCAATCGCAAGGCTTCATCGGCGCCAATCATCTCGGCCGACATTAACAAATACAGCGCATCAGCCATTCCTATCAAACGCGCCAAGCGCTGTGTTCCGGCAAAACCGGGAATGAGTCCGAGATTAACTTCGGGTTGACCAAATTTAGCTTTGGAGCTGGCAATTCTAAAATCGCAACCCATAGCCAGTTCCAATCCTCCTCCTAATGCAAAACCATTGATCGCAGCAATAACAGGAACATTTAAAGTAGCAAAACTGCTAAAGGTTTTTTGTCCACGCGCTGAAAAAAAGCTACCTTCTTCAGCTGTTTTATTCGCCATTTCGGCAATATCTGCACCGGCAACAAAGGCTTTTCCTTCGCCTGTAATTACAATTGCTCTTAAGTTCGTATCCAACTTAAATTCAGCAACTGCCTGATCCATTTCTTCAAAAAAACGTGTGTTTAATGCATTCATTGCTTGCGGCCGACTAATGGTGACAAGTGCAATGTTATCCGTTTTTTCTATTTTTAATATTTCGTAGGTCATAACACTAATTTTTGATTTTTTTAAAAATCGCTAATGCCTTTTTAAATTCTGATAATCAGAAAGATAAAATAATATTCTTTTGCGATTTCAAATGTATGCATAATATTTTTTTTTGACAAACAATTTCGTCGAATTAGCCCATTGCCACGCTAATTTAGAAAGTATCTGTAAGCAAAGTCAAGCGTTTAGGAAATTGTATTTACGCGCTTAATTTTAAATAGAAAACTTACCTTTGTCCGGCACAAGCTAAGCACCTTTTATGAACACCATTATCGATCAGATTTTAATTTTAGGTATACTTGCCGGAGTAGGAGCCCTTGCGTATCGTTTTAAAATACTGGAGGAGTCGGCGAAATCAGTTATCGAGAAAATTGTCTTTTATATTGCACTGCCTTTGCTTATCCTAACTAAACTTTCTGCGCTTGCATTTACTTCTGAAATACTTCGCAATGCGGGATTAGTTATTCTTTTCACCTATGCGATTATGTTTTCTCAGTTGCTTTTAGGAAAGCTAAGTGCGCGTATTTTTAAATTAGAAAGGCCACAAGCTGTTATCCATAGTCTGCATTATATGTTGGGAAATGTCGTGTTCTTAGGCTTTCCGTTATTGGATGCTTTGATGCCCGGTGGCGAAGCTTTGCTTTATGCTGCGCTTTATCAATTGGTTTTAAATACGATTTTATGGTCCTATGGTGTTATTCAATTAGACCCTGATAATCGACAAAAAGGGTGGGGGCAATTAAAAAAACTAGTCAATCCAAATACCATTGCTTTAAGTTTAGGCTTGCTAATGATGTTGCTTTCTTTGCGATTTCCTCCTTTATTACAAAAAGCTTTTGGAGGTTTGGGAAGCACAACGCTTTATTTAGCCATGCTTTATATCGGAATGTTATTGGCTCAAATGAAAGTGAAGGAAATATTTAAGCTCTCCATCTTTACTTTTAGTTTTAACAAGTTGATATTAAGTCCATTAATCTTTATGTTTCTGATTTATGGATTAATACATTATTTGGCTGTTCCATTGAATTCAACGGCTTTCACTGTTTTGGTTCTCGAGTCGGCAATGCCGGCAATGACTATTTTGGTGCTTTTAGCCAAACGCTTTGGTGCTGATGATGCTTTAGCGATGAAAAACTTTTTTGTGAGTACGGTTTTGAGTTTGATAACTTTACCTTTTATTCTTTATTTGTTGCGATGGTTGCAGATGTAACCTTATTTTTTTTGATCCTGACAAGGTAAATTCCTATACAGAGCAAAGCCAAAAAAGCTTGAATTTTCATTCTCGTTTAAAGTC
>JAFGHU010000065.1 GCA_016929955.1 Bacteroidales bacterium
GATAATCATCGAAAAATAGTTGTCAGCATGGATGATATTTCCGGTGGAAACTTAGAAGGAATAGAACATCTCCACCTTTGAGATTTTTTAAGCACTCTTTTCTAAACTTAAATTTCTGATAAAAGTTTAGTGTCAGCAAGAATCCGAACCCTTCCGTGACTACTCCACCGTAACAGATTTCGCCAAATTTCGTGGCATATCTACAGCGCAACCGCGCTGAACGGCAATATGATAGGCTAGTAATTGCAAGGGGATAGTAGCCAATAAAGGCACAAGCATTTCTTCTGTTTCAGGTATTTCTATAATATAATCGGCCAAGCGTTTTACTTCGGTATCGCCTTTAGTAACGATAGCAATAATAACGCCTTTTCTGGCTCTTATCTCTTCAATATTACTTACTACTTTTTCGTAAGTTCCTTTATTGGTTGCTACTACCACAACAGGCATATCTTTATCGATAAGTGCAATAGGTCCATGTTTCATTTCTGCTGCGGGATAGCCTTCGGCATGGATATACGAAATTTCTTTCAGTTTAAGTGCACCTTCTAAGGCAACCGGGAAATTATAGCCTCTTCCTAAATAAAGAAAATTGCGTGCATTGATAAATGTTTTAGCAATCTGCTTGACTTTTTCATTAACGTTGAGGGTTTCTTCTACTTTAAAAGGAATTTGCTCGAGCTCGTAAAGAAGGTGATGAAAACGAGAGCGTTCAATAGTTCCTCTTTTTTTAGCTAAACGCAGCGCCATTAAAGTAAGCACGGCAACTTGTGCAGTAAATGCTTTGGTAGAAGCAACACCAATTTCCGGTCCTGCATGGGTATAACTTCCTGCATGTGTTTCTCTTGCAATGCTTGATCCCACTACATTACAAATGCCAATTATTGTAGCTCCTTTGGCTTTAGCCATTCGTATTGCAGCTAAAGTATCGGCAGTTTCGCCCGATTGGGAAATGGCAATGACTATGTCATCCTCGTTTATAATAGGATTCCGATAGCGAAACTCCGAACCATATTCTACTTCAACGGGTATGCGCGCAATATCTTCAAAAAGATATTCGCCAACAAGTGCTGCATGCCACGAAGTACCACATGCAACCATGATAATGCGTTTGGCATGCGCCATTTTTTCTTCGTATTCAGAAATTCCGCCTAAAGATATTTTTTCTTGTTCAACCCGCAATCGACCTCGCATACTATCACGAATAGAAAGCGGTTGCTCAAAAATTTCTTTCATCATAAAATGATCAAAACCCCCTTTTTCAATAGCCGATAAATTCATCTCAAGTTGCTGAATATAAGGTGTTTTTTCCTGATCGGCAATGGTAATGATTCGCATATCGCCATTGCGGGGAATAATTGCGATTTCTTCGTCGTTAAGATAAACCACTTGATTGGTATATTCAACTAAAGGTGTGGCGTCGGAGGCGATAAAATGTTCTCCATCTCCAATGCCCACAACAAGTGGACTGCCTTTTCGGGCAGCGATTAAAGTGTCCTGATCGCCTTTGGCCAAAATAACGATAGCATAAGCACCAACAACCTGGTTAAGCGCAATGCGCACGGCCTCAACAAGTTTTACATTTTCGTTTTGTTGGATATCTTCAATTAAATGGATTAACACTTCGGTATCAGTTTCGCTTAAGAAATGATGACCGCGCATTTGCATTTCTTCTCTCAATGAGGCATAGTTTTCGATGATTCCATTGTGAATCATAGCTAAGGTTTTATGCTGCGAAAAATGAGGATGTGCATTTTCGTTATTTGGCTCACCGTGAGTAGCCCATCGTGTATGACCAATTCCAACATTACCGGTCACGTTTTGACCCACTATACTGGCTTCCAGCTCTTTTACCCGACCCATATTTTTGTATAAGCGTAAATCGCCATTCAATAAGGCAATGCCGGCACTGTCGTAACCTCTGTATTCTAATCTTTTTAAACCTTTAATTAAGATGGGGTAGGCTTCTCGGGGTCCAATATATCCAACTATTCCACACATATTTGTCTTTTTTTGTGATAAAGTTTTAGCGTTAATTACTTATTCTTATAGCCCTAATAAAAATAAATTGTTGATAAACAGATTTATAGTTGATTTGTGCTATTTTTTTTCAAAAATACAGTAATATTCTCATATCCACATTAAAATTTCTAATTATTTCAATAGCGACATTTTTCTATATGCTAAATTTTCTATACTTTTAAAGTGTTTTAGATAAGCAGTAGAATAGATAGCACTTTAAAATATGTTTTTGTAAGTATGGTTAAACATTATACGATACCTGTTTTTATTCCGGAATTGGCCTGTCCTTTTCAGTGTGTTTTTTGCGATCAGCGAAAAATATCTGGATCCTTGAAAGCGCCGGATTTAGATGAGGTTCATCAAATAATACAGAAACACCTAAAAACCTTACCCGAAGATAAAGCGCATATAGAAATTGGCTTTTTTGGTGGTAATTTTACCGGAATTTCGGAAGAAGATCAAAGTGCCTATTTAAATGTAGCTCAACACTATATTGATCAAGAACGTGTGCATTCCATACGCTTATCCACGCGGCCCGATTATATTTCGGAAGAAGTATTAAAGTTATTGAAAGCATATACTGTAAAAACCATTGAGCTTGGAGCGCAATCATTGGACGAAGGTGTTTTGATAAAATCGGGGAGAGGCCATACCGCTCAAGATGTTATCGAAAGCTCTAAACGTATTATTGATGGCGGTTTTAATTTGGGATTGCAAATGATGCTGGGACTTCCCGGTGATACTTTCGAGAAAAGTCTGGAAACAGCCAAACAAATTGTACAGCTAAAACCCAGAGATGTGCGCATTTATCCTACGCTGGTTATTCAAGGTACCGAATTGGCCGAACTTTATAAAGAAGGCGAATACGAGCCCTTGAGCCTGGAAACGGCTGTATTTTGGACGAAAGAAATATACCGGATATTTCAAGCGGCCAAATTAAATATTATTCGCGTAGGATTGCATCCTTCTGAGGAGCTCACCGACAGTAAATCCTTAATTGCCGGGCCTTATCATCAATCCTTTAGAGAGCTTGTGCTGACTGAGCTTTGGAAAGATCGTTTTATGGAAAAATTGGAGTTTGATAAAAATAAATCATTGATTATCTACGTGGCGCCGCAAGAGTTAAATCACGCCATTGGATATAGCCGGGCGAATTTAAAATTACTGGAAGAAAAATACGAAGCCGTAAAAATAAAAACCGATCAAAAACTCATCAATTTTTCTTTCTATGCTGATTGTTATTGACAAGCGAATTCCCGATCAGGCCAAGGAGAATTTAAGCGCGATTGGTCGGATTATTGAGTTTTCTACTGTTGGTATTACCTACGAAGCCATTTCGGGTCATCCCGATATTTTTATGTGTAAAACACCAGAAATTTTGGTCTGTGCGCCCAATTTGCCGGATAAATATTTTAAATTATTTAAACGGCAGGCAATTCCTTTTGCGATTGGCAAGAAAGAGGTCGGAAATCAATTTCCGGATACAAGTGCCTACAATTGTTTGGTTACCGAAACACATATCTTTCATAAAAAAAATCACAGCGATTCCCTGCTTTTAGAATTAAATAAGCAACGTAGGTTTATCGATTTACCACAAGCCTATACACGTTGCAGCCTTATCAATCTGCCAAATGGCAGTTTTATCACTTCAGATAAAGGCATCGAAAAAAGAGTAAAGAAAAATGCCTTTGATGTGCATTATTTTTCGCCGGAAAATATACGATTACCCGGAATGCCTCATGGATTTATAGGTGGCGCACTCGCTTATTATTCAGGAAAACTTTATGTTTTAGGAAATCCTGATTTTCATTCTTGGGGCAATCGCTTTAGAGCACTATTATCCAATCTGAACATAGAGCTGATTTCACTTTATGACGGCCCTTTTTTTGATGGAGGAGGCCTCTTTTTTTTAGATTAGAGAATATCGTTTAAGCCTATTTACAAATGAACCAATAATACCAATTTTTCGCCGTTGCGCATCACATCAACAGTAACAGTTGTTCCGGCCTCTAATTTGTTTAAACGACTCATATATTCATAAATATTGCTAACCGGTAGTCCGTTAATAGCTACAATAAGATCGCCTTTTTTCATTCCGGCGCCTTCGGCAGGTCCGCCTTTTCTTACGCCATCAACACCAAGACCATTGTTTTCTGCAGAAGTGAAATTAGGCATAATGCCAAGCGTGATCTTGTATCTTCGGCTTCCGCTGGCTCTTTGTTTTGGACCGGCTTCCTGAAAGGTTAAATTGCTATCGCGATTGATCAAATTCATCATCAAATCATAGGTATAATCGGCAATGGATTTTGCACCTTCAAGATTGATTCTGTCGGCCTGATCAAATGGGGTATGATAATCCTCATGAGCACCCGTACTCAAAAAGAAAACAGGAACATCTTTTGCATAAAAAGAAGCGTGATCTGAGGCTCCAAAACCTTCGGGCGACATGCCAATGGAAAAAGTAGAATCGGCATTCAATTGCTTTAGTAAATCTTCTGATTCTACCGAAGTTCCAGTACCACTTATCATTATACTATGGTCTTCTTTTAAGCGTCCGATCATATCCAAATTAACCATGGCTTTCAATTGCTTTAGCTCGAAAAGAGGATTGTTTGTAAAATAGCTCGAACCTAAAAGTCCCATTTCTTCTGCGCCAAAAGCGATAACTAAAACACTCCTTTTTAAGTTTTTTTGCTGTGCTATTTTTTCGGCAACTTCAATAATACCGGCAACTCCCGAAGCATTATCGTCGGCGCCATAATGAACAGCTATCGTATCTGGCATTCGGGAACCGGAATTTGGTCCGCCCAAACCTAAATGATCCCAATGTGCACCTAAAACAATAATTTCGTCTTTTAATTCATTTCCTTCGATAAAGACCAAAACATTTTCGGTTTCTACTTTTTGCTGCTTTACATCTGTTGTTGCGACCAATGATTTTCCGCTAGCAAAAGAAATAGAGCTGCGTTTGTCATTCGCTAATTTTTCGAGCTCTTCTATACGCTTGTTTTCAAGAAATTGATCAGCAAATTCCCTTTTAAGGTGGATGACCGGAATTCCTGCATTTGATCTTGTTTTATCGAAATTGAGTCCGATTAATTTATCGCCTTTATCAAATACTGGTCCATTGACAAATAAAACTCCGGCAGCGCCTTTATCTTTAGCCGTTACAACTTTATCGCGTTCGCCTGCAAATTGGGCAAAAGGACTCTCGGGATCTTCAGTTTCCGGATCGCCCATCAGAATAAGCACCCATTTTCCTTTAACATCCACTTGGGCATAATCGTCCCACTTTATTTTGTCATTATCAATAGAAAAACCATAACCTACAAAAACAACTTCGGCGTTCAAAGAATCATTTTTTGTGTAGGCAAATGGAGCAAAATCTGTATTTAACACCCCTTTTTTATCATCGAATTGCAAGGTATTATGGTCGCCGGCGGTAATGGCGGTAACGACTAGGAATTTTTGGAAACCCTGGTCTCCTATTGATTTTAGGCCACCTTTATTAAAATTATCTTTGATATAATTGGCGGCAAGCCTACTTTCTTCTGTTCCGGGATAACGACCTTTTAATGAGTCGGATGCAAGGTATTGAATATGATCGTTAAGTTCCTTGGTGGTGATTTCAGGATTTTCGACATTGCAGGAAATAAATAAAAAAACAAATGAAAACCCGAGAAGGAGAGAACTAAATTTCTTTAACATAGCTTTATTTTTAAGTTTAGCGCTTACGAAATTACAAGAAAATTTAGAATTATAGACAAAATGAAAAATTCCAGCTCATTTCTATGCTAAAAAGTAAGGGCTAAATTTTTATCAAAACCTCCTCTTTTTGATAAGGTGAAAAAAGCGATTACTTTTGTCGGGAATTGAATTCAAATATGACAAACAGGTATTTTATCGAATTGGCCTATAATGGTCGGAGTTTCCACGGCTGGCAAATTCAGCCTAATGCGATTACGGTGCAGGAAACTTTGCAAAAAGCGATGGAAACTATACTTCGGCGGAAAATAGCTATAGTGGGCTGTGGTAGAACAGATACCGGTGTTCATGCACGACAGTTTTTTGCTCATTTTGATTTGGATCTTGAAGATATTCAATGGAATACAGATCAACTTAGCTACAAATTGAATCAATTTTTAAATGATGAGATTGCTGTATTTCGTATTTTTAAAGTAAAAAATGATGCACATAGTCGCTTTGATGCTTTGAGCAGAACTTACGAATACCGACTCCGTTTGAGAAAGTCGCCCTTCGATCAGGATATTACTTATCATTCTGCCTATCCCCGGCTCGATTTTGATCTGATGAATAAGGCTGCCGCTTTATTGTTTCGATATACCGATTTTACCAGCTTTTCAAAAACAGGAACAGATGTAAAAACAAACAATTGCAAAATAATGCAGGCGGAATGGAAAAAAGTCGGGGATGTTTGGATATTTACCATTAAAGCCGACCGTTTTTTAAGGAATATGGTGCGGGCTATTGTAGGAACGCTTTTGGAACTCGGAAGCGGAAAACTGGATTTGGATGGCTTTGAAAAAATAATTGAAAGTAAAAACAGGAGCAATGCGGGCTGGTCGGTGCCGGCGCATGGTCTGGCTTTGATAAAACTAGAATACCCATTAAACCTAACAGGTTTTTAAAACCTGTTAGGTTGAGTGTTTCAAAAACCTGTTAGGTTAAGTGTTTATGTCTAGAATAGGTAATTCAAGCCGATATACATACCCGAACTTCCGTCTCTTTCGTCAGCAGCCATACCATAATCGATACTGACAATAAAGTTCTGGTTCATAACTACTTTTAAACCACCGCCATATCCAATATGAACAGCTTCGGCTCCTTTATCAAAATAATCAGTGGTATTAATTCCTGTTGGAACAGTAGTTTCTATTAAAGAAA
>JAFGHU010000066.1 GCA_016929955.1 Bacteroidales bacterium
AAGAAAAACTCACAGCTATTTCGATATAGAATTTATTAAACGAATTAGGCTAAACAGCCCAATTTAAAAGATTAAGCTGCTGGTTTAGGATGTGCAATTTTTGATACATATTCTTTATAATTAAAGCCTTTAAAATGAGGGCTTTCAGGATTATGACAGGTTTTACACACGGCTTCCGTTGGTTCAATCATTCCTTTAGCCAAAGCTTTTTCTTTGTCTTTCATCACAGAGGCAGGATAATAAGCACTACCCGGGCCATGGCAAGATTCGCAAGAAACACCTTCGTCTAGTTTTAAGGTGGCAATCAAACTCTCATCCACACTACCATAAGTAGAATGGCATTTTAAACATTTTGGGTCTTTAGCTTCTTCGGCACTTAAGGATTCCATAGCATGAGCATGTTTAGAATCAGCCCATTTATTATATTGTTCTCCTGTAGCCGGTTTGTTGTGACACATTTTACACTTCTTAGCTCCAACATACTCAAAATCTTGTGCCATTAGGCTGCCGCTTCCTAGAAACAGCGCCAAGCAAAATAAAATTAAAGTTCTCATAATCATCATTTTTGTTTTAAATCTATTTTCTTTCATTATTAATTAAATAAACAAATATCAAACCATTTCCTTATTTATTGAACATCCCCTTAATAAACACCAACGAGTAAAGAATAAATTATAAGTATAATTATTATTATTCCGGCGCTTAAAAACAAATATCCAAAAAACTTTACAGTTCTCAACCAAGATGGTGATATTTCTTTCTCTACCACTACTTTATCTAAATTTCCGGAGTCTACCAAATTCTGGTATTCTCTAGGTCTGTCTTTTTTGTATTCTTCAAGTGGGACATAGCCCGTAAAAATTACCGTATCTATTGGAAAAGATTCAGGTCTTAAATGGGTATTAAAGAAATGAATGGTAAATATAAAACCAACAGCCAACAAAGCTTCGTCGCTATGAATAATTTGCGCGACATTAATTACCCATCCGGGGAAAAACAGCGTAAAAAATTCTGGGAACCAGAGGATAAGTCCTGAGAATCCAATAACGGCAACTCCCCAAAAAACAGCCATATAATCAAATTTTTCCCAATAGGTCCAACGTCCATATTCAGGTCTCGGGCCTTTACCTAAAAACCATTTAACAGAACCCACCAAATCTTTCAAATCTTGCATTTTAAACATGATGGAGTTTTTACCAAATACCAGATCTTTAAATGTTAATCCGTCGCGTTTCTTCAGCTGCAATAAATTAATCACATGGAAAGAAAAATAACCAAAAGTTAAAATCGCGCCAAAACGATGTAACAATCCTGCTGAATGCACGCCGCCAAGGATTTTCGCTAAATTTGCTGCCCAAGCCATATGTGCAAATTTCAAGGTCATACCGGTTAAGGCCAACAAAATAAAACTTGTTATCACAAAAATATGCGTGGTTTGTTGCTTGGCATTAAATCGACGAACATATTTCGTTTTCCCTTTAATTTTGGCATGATGCAGTTTCTTTCTTTGTTTTAAAGAACGTGGCAGCCAAAGCAAAGTATGAAGTCCAAAAAAGACAAAGACAACGATCAATAAAGAAGTCATTCCCCAAAAACTGTAATACAACACCTTATTATCGTTATGCGTAGCGTGAGTTAAATAACCTGTAAACGCCACCGTTGCATTTTCGTGGCATTTCTTACATGTTTGAACCACATTTTTATAACCTACCGCAGAATTTGGATTGTCAACCGACAAAATATGATGAGCGCCATGGCAATCGGAACAGCGCGCCGCTTTTGTATCGCCAAGCAAATAGGCTTTTCCGTGATAGGTATCCTGATAGGTTTCGGCCAATTTCTGATGACAGCTTCCGCATTGACCTGTCACTTCATTCATAAATTTATCGCCTTTAATATCGCTTATTATATGTGCCGAATGACAAGTAGAACACGTTGGATACACTTTATCACCCACGTTTTGCGCAATGGAATGTTGACTGGTTACATACTCATCGTAAATGCTTTTATGGCATTTGGCGCAGGTTCGGGCAATGTTTTTTGGATTAACCGATGATAGTGTATCCGATTCTTTTAACTCCTGATGCGAAGTATGGCAATCGATACAAACCGCGCTGACCAATAATCCTTTTTTAGTTAAACCTTGACCATGCGTGCTTTGCGAATAATCGTGATAAGCATCCACTTCTTTTAATTCAACATCTTTATTGGCCTGACCATCAGCCTCGTGACATTTTCCGCATAGTTGTGGAATGGCTCCTCTGTATGTTGGCGAGCTTTCGTCGAATTTCGATTTTGTAAAATGTGTGCCATGACAATCGGTACAATAAGGAGCATTGGCATCTTCAGAAAGAAAAGCCTTTCCGTGACCGCTACCAAAATATTCGTTAGAAGTTTTGATATGACAGTTGGAGCAATCTACTTTTTCTACCGTGGCGCAAGGCCGTTTCATTTTTTTCGTAACTGTAGTATGGCATTCTACACACTGAATATTATAATGCACAGAATTTGCCAATTGATGATCGTTGTAATGAATAGTATCACCATTTTGTTTTATAATAAACTCGCCTTTTGAAGCATCTTTAATATGACAGTTCAAACAAGTTATGTTCGATATGGTTTCTTTTTCTTTTTTCAGTTCAACTTTATGAGGCGGATGACAGGAAGTACAAGAAGGAACCGCTCCCGGCTGCTTTTCCCACAATTCGCTTTTGATTACTTTTTTATGCGTTTGCTCAATTCGTATATGACATTTCATACATGTGGATGCCACTTTACCCACAGAAACGGTAGAATTTCGGTCTTTTGCCGGCAATATTAAATGATTACCATGGCAATCGTTACAGGTAGCTGTAACAAATAATCCACTCTCGTATAAGCCTTTACCATGAATACCCTGACTGTAATTTTCGACGATATTGTGTTCAGTGATATTATACATTCGAGCCACCGGAGCTCCTTCTTTATGGCAATTTCCACAAAGGATAGGCACATTCATTTTATAGGTCCGCGAATCAGGCAAAGCCGATGATAGGATATCATGTTTTCCATGACATTCTTTACACGTTGGAGCATAAGGCCCGTTTTGCTTAAGTACCTCGCCATGAATACTGGCATCAAACTGAATACCAGCTGCTTTATGACAACTTGCACATTGAACAGGCTTTAAATTTTCAGGATGAGGAAAATCTTCCACATTGGCATCCGGATGACAAGCAATACAAGTGACCTCTTTATGCACCGAATTTTTTAGAATCGATTCCTGTACAAATACAGAAATGGATTTGCCTCCTATCTCTTTGGTTAATTCCGGATCTTCGTGACACATTAAGCAATCTTCATTTGCCTGTGCCTTTGCTTCTTGGAAAGAGAAAAAGATTCCAAATAATAGAAGATAAAGTAGTTTATAGTTTAGTATTGTTTTTAGTTTCAATGTTTTACATAATTAAGGTGGTTCTTAAAAATATTCTAAATCGTTAATGCTTTTCGTGATAGCCATTAAACATGCTTTTAAAATTACTGAGTGGCGTAAGTCCAATGGTGCAGAAATAGATGTGGACAACCAAAAAAAGCGAGATTACAAAACCCATAATTACATGGATAATATCGGTTAAATGCAAGGCTTTATTGCCAAAAACATCAAAAACCATACGTTCCGGAAAGAATATCATAATACCGGTAATGGCCACAATGGGTACAGCAACATGCATAATAATGATATAGCTCATTTTTTGTAACGGATTAAATTTCGACTCCTTTGAAATTGGAAATGGAGGTTCTTCTTTTTTAAAAATTCCGTAAGCATAATAACGTGCTTGCACAAAAAGATTTTTCAAAATTCCTTTACGGAAAATATAATGACGACCATTGCTGGTAAAAAGGTTACCAAAAATAAAACCGATATAATTAACCGCAAGCAGAATACCGGCGACATCATGAATAGAAACAGACCAGTCGAAACGAATCATTGGATAAGCCGGATCTGAATACTGCATACTAACACCGGTAATGATTAAAAGTAAGCACAAAACTGCATTAAACCAATGCCAAAGTCTGATCCAAACGGGGTATAAATAAACTTTTTCACTCATATCGCTTAATGTTTTATAAAGATGCGTAGCATGGCATGAATAAATATGATGATAAGCACAATCACAAACAATCCAATACTCAACACATTTAAGTAATAATTTCTATTTGCTCCAATTACATAGTTCTCATCTAACATTTCTTGGTTAGAAAAACCCAAGGCGCTTCGCTCATTTGTAAATTGATATTTATATAATGAAGCCAGCAATCGCGAATTTTTAGAATGACACTCCACACATTGTTTTACGGCCTTTTCTTTGGGTAATATATTGTGCGAAACCAAGATGTCGTTATTGATTTCGGCATGGCATTCGATACACCTCACTTTTTTAAAGTGCATAACCTGATTAGGAAGCCAGCTGTGGGTTTCCAACACATTAGGATTTTCTTTTGTAGTCAATAATTGATACTTCGAAATATCGGCATGACAGGTTAAACAAATTTCATTATCGTAGGAGATAAATTCTTCCATATTGGCATTTGTTCGCGCATTGATTTTATAGGTATGCGGATTATGACAACTGTTGCAAGAAAAATCTTCGGTATGTTTCGAATAATGAACGCTTTTTTGAAATTCTTCATCAATTTTTTCAAAATCGTATTTGGCATAGGCTTCGTCGCCGGCATGACAATCCAAACAAGAAAATTTTGGTTCCATGCGAACTTCAGCAGGATGAGGAAATTCTTCACATTCCATAGAATGACAATCAACACAAACAAAGGTGCGGTGATTTGAAACATAATATTCTGTGGAATCGATGATAAAATAGGGATTCATTCTATCCTTAATATCACGTTCTACGCCTTCGTTATAATAAGTGTACGTAGAATGACCGTGACATTTCAGACAATTATCGTTTTGTTCGTAAGTATAGGAATCAATAACCTTTGCCTCCTCTTCTTGAGCCAAAATTGATAAAGGGGCTCCAATTACCGTTAGAAAAACGATTGCAAACAGGAAATGTTTAATGATTTTCATAGATAATTATTTAAGTGAACCACCAAGAAATAAAACAAAGGAGTGCATAATTAGCTCCTTTGTTTCGTTGCCTTGGTTAATTCTATTATTGTTGCACTGTGGCATTTTATAAAAATATTCTAATCTAATAAAGTGCAAGAATAGCAACGATTACGCTACGTATTCCTTGCTTAAAAAGCCCAGAATCGATTAATTAAAAATCCGAAAGTAAGCCCTTTGTCTGTCCAGTCGTTATAGTTATTAGCAATAATATCTTGACCAATTAGGCCGGGAGCTGTTGCCACAAAAAACTGAAAAGCATGAGTTCCTGTAGACACTTCGTAACCAATCGATAAATTTGATTTTGGATGATTCGTAAATTCGCGTTGTTCAGAAATCAACTCCACTTGCAAAGGCAAGTCAAAATTAAATATCAACGACGATTGTGGTGAAAATTTAAGTCTTCCACCAAAATGCCAGGCTAAGAAATCATGATCTTTTCCGGTTTCCACCCAATTGTAATGGGTAAAACTAACAGCTGTTTGAACACTAAGCGCATCGCTTACTTTTCTGCCAATAATCAATTGCGAAAAAGCAGATAATCTGTTTCCGAATTCATACTCCAAACCATAAGCCTCGTCGGCGTTACCGCTGATTGCAAAGTTGCCATAAAGCGTAACGGAAACAGGAATTTTATTTTCACGGGTTTGATTTAGAACAGCCCATTTCAAATTGAAATCGCTGTACATATTTCCTTTTGTTAGGCCATAACCAATTTGAACATTTTTAACAATGACATAATTGAAAGCCATACGTAAGTTTGCTCCAGGAGAAAATATACCGTAAACATCAGAAATATTATCAATGGCACCAAAACGATGCTGAATTACAGATTCGAAAGTTTTAACTTCGGGTACGAAAGAGGTTTGCTGATCAATTAACATTCCGCTACTCCAAAAATCTCTAACAGGCTTATCTTTTTTCTTTTCTTCGGTAGTATCTTGACAAAAGGCACTAGATAAGAAAGTAAAAATAATTAACAGGCTAAATATTGTCTTTTTCATAACTTTTAAGTTTAATTATTTTGAGCACCTTGATTGATCCATGTTAGCAACAGTTCTGCTTGATAAGTGGTATAATGTTTCCAACTGTGTGTAGAAGCATTAGGATTTGGATAGGTATATATTAGAGATGCTTCCGGATTATTTGGAACAACAAAATCTCCATTGATCAAACTTTGATATGCATTTGCAGTTGTTAAATCAGGACTGGTTTTCCCGGGAGCATGACAAGCAGTACAATTATTATTTGCGGTAAATATAGGTGCTATATCAGTGGCGAACGACAGCTCTACCGTTGGATCTGGTGGAGGAATGACTTCAACCTTAATTACTTCGTATTGACACGCTGTAATTAAAAATAAACTTCCGAGCAGTATTAATATTTTTCTCATTTGTGTTTAAATTTAATGAATCCGAATATTTAAAACCAGAAAGTACAAGTGAACGCTCTTTATTAAATTGTACGGATTCGATTCATCTGTTTACTATTTTATTCGCTTTTGTTTTGCCTTTCGGCAAACCGAGAAACACATTAAAAGAATAATCATTCTCTGTTATAAAAAATGATTATTCTTTTATGCTCGTTTCTTAAAACAGCAGAAACAATTTTGTTTACTATTTTACTGCTTTTACTGCTTCAATAGTGTTGGTAAGCAAAGCATTAACATATTGAGGATTGTGAACACCCAAACTGCGGTCTTCTTCAATGCCAACCCAATTGTAATATGCCTGAGCCAAAACCATAGTATAAGTACCCGTTACCGGATGGTAACCATCAACGTCGTCGCCTGCAACAACACCTTTATCAATCAATAAATCGCGCAATACAATAAGCTTTTCTTCGGTATCAAACTGAACTCCTCCGTAATCGAAACTAGCGGTTTCGTGACAAGCATTACAAGAAGCTAAACTTGGACTCCAGGTATGACCACCTTGTTTTGCGGTATAATCGCCCATATGACAAACTGTACAAGAAGCTTGCTCAAGGTGTTTTGAAGTTCCTTGTGTTGGATAATCTAAAGGACCAGCAATTTCAGCAAATCCAATACCTGCCAAAATATTAGCTTGAGGACCATGGTGAGGGCCGTAATGCGTACTTGTAATTCTAAATGTTTCACCAGGAGCAGCTGTATTAGGTTCTGCTGTTCTAGCTTGGTGACAATTAACACATAAATTACTTGCATCACCTAAATCTAAAGCATTACCATTAATCTTTAAAGCAACCGGATCATCAGCGCGAAGCATAAAATCGGTATACGTAAAAGTAGTGTGAAGCACATGGCAAGTTTCGCAATTGATTGCGCTTGGCATAGAAATATCAGAATCAACAGATCCATTCGTTTGATATTCGATAAAACCTTCACTTGAATGACATTCAGCACACGAAGCACGGCCTCCTGCATAAGCAACGTTTACACCAGCTTTGTGGACAGATGATGCATATTCGAATTGTGCTGCTAAAATTGTTGTACCGGAATGGCAAGCTAAACATGTTACTGTACCATCTGAACCATCAACTCCATCAACGCCATCTTTTCCGTCAGCTCCGGCAACTCCGGCAGGTCCTTCTTTAACACAAGAAGCTAAAAATACAACGGCAGTCATTAGTAAAATGTGGAAAATAAATCTCGTTTTCATAATCCTATTAATTTTTGTGTGTGTTTAATTATTACTAGTTATTTGAAGCAAAAATATCCCTTTGTTATGGAGCTAACAATGATATTAATCACATTCACATTGATATAAATCAACACAAAAATTAACTGAGAAAACGAAAAAGAACGAAAGGCACTATATTATTGATTGCTAATCTTTTCCAGAGCTTTTAAATTAACAATATCTACATTGTTACCACTGATTTTTATAATTTCAGCATCTTTAAATTCTTTTAAAGTGCGAATGCAGCTCTCTTTGGTCATTGCACCTAAATCGGCCAAATCCTGTCGGCTTAGATTTAAAGTAAAGGAAAGGCTTTGATAAATTTCTTTATACAGGTACAATAAAACATCAGCAACTCTACCGGCCATACTCTTATAGGTTAGGTTAGCTAATTTGGTAGTAAGGTTAATGATATTTTCATTCTTAAGCCTTATTAATTCTACGGCCATTTCTTTACTTTTGCCTAAAACAGATTCAATGTCTTTGACAGAAATTAAACAAACTTCGACATCGGTTAGCGCCTGAATGGTTTGATGATGCACATTATCAGTAAACAAACCCATATTTCCGGTTAATTTACTGGGAAAAATAACGTTTATAAGAATATTGCTTCCTTCGGGTCTTTCGTAATAAACTTTAGCCATTCCTTTTCGAAAACAAGCAATATGGGTAAGCGCAGTGCCTTGCTTAAAAATGACTTCTCCGGCTTTAAAGCATACCTCTTTTCGTTCTGAGTGTAGTTCTCCAAATTCGTCTTTGGATAATTTCTTAAACAAAGAAGGAGTGCTTTCGCAACAACAGATTTTACAATCCCCATAATGAATGCAATCTCTCATAACTTTAAACGGATAAAACAGGTATATAATTTAGAATTACCAAAGTTATCAAAATAAATAGTTTCGTTTAAAAATTAACAAATATTTATCCTTTTAATTCGAAATCATATTTGTATATTAAACTTGATTATAATTCACTACAAATGTACTACTTACATTTTGCAAGCACAAAAAAAACGCTGATTTTTTCCTGTTTTTATTTCCCTGTTTTAAATCCAAAAACGCTATCATTTTTGTTCTTATTAATAATGAAGGCAAAAAAGCTCCCTTTTATCATCGAATTTTGCACTTTTATTGCTCTATTTAAGTGCCTGATTTTAAAATACATTCCATATCAAAACCTTTAAGGGCTTTTTCAACTTAGCAGGTGAGTACCCCCTGAGAGCTCAACAGAATAGATAGAACATGCGCTATTGAATCTGTTTTTATAGTCGATAGCTATTTTTTCAGAAAAGGACTTTAAGGCAGGCTTTGCAACAATATTTAAAGTACATCCACCAAAACCACCACCCATCATCCTCGCTCCTATCACTTCTTTAGTTTGTTTGCATTGATTTACCAAGTAATCCAATTCTTCACAACTGACTTTATATTGTTTTTGCAAGCCATAATGCGTTTTATACATTAATTTTCCTAAACCGATAAGATCCTTCTCTACTATACTTTGTACGGCTTCTTTAACTCTTCTGTTTTCCTGTATGACATACAATATTTTTTGATAATCTGCAGCAGACAACTCCGCATTTATCTTTTTCAAATCTTCTTCGTGGGCATCTCTTAAGGCCGGTTTATTCATCAATACGGCCGCTTTTTCACAAAGTAAGCGCCTGTGGTTATATGCACTTTCGCTTAATTGGTGTTTTACATTTGTATTAATTAATACAAGCTGATAATCGCCCAAATCCAGCTCATAATCCGTCGATTCTAAAGTTCTGCAATCTAAAAAAAGCGCGCTATTTTCTTTAGCAAACATACTGGCATACATATCCATAATGCCACATCGCACTTTTGCATAATTATGTTCTGCGTTTTGAGAGACAAAAATCATTTCTTTTCGGCTCAGCTTCAGATTAAAAAGGGCATTTAATGCAAATACAAGGCTGTTTTCAAGGGCAGCAGAAGAAGATAAACCGGCTCCAATTGGAATATCACCGGCAAAAACTAGATTAAAAGGAGTTATGTTGGCGCCAATTTTCTGCAATTCGGCCACAACCCCAACAATGTAATTTTTCCAGGTGCCCTTTGCAAAAGGCCGTATTTCATGCAAAGAAAAATTAAACTGTTCATTTGCATCATCTGCTATGGCACAACAAATATCAGATTTACTCTTTTGAACGGCAGCGATAATACACCTGTCAATCGCGGCCGGAAATACAAATCCCTCGTTATAATCTGTATGCTCGCCAATCAAATTGATTCTTCCCGGTGCTTTTACAAGGATAGGATCTGTATCAAATTCGCGTTTAAATCGCCAAACAATATGCTCCTGAAGATGTGTATTCATAAACATTTAAAATTAGGCTTTTTATCTATTGATACAGAAAAACAATTTTCAAGTAAAATTCACTATTGGTTTAACATCAGTACTGCCATTTTCCTCATCAAACAAAAAAAAGGAAACAAAACCGTATTTAAAAATCAGATAAAAGCATCAAGCTTTTATGCTCGTCCTTTGCCAATTGGTCTTTTAATTGTTGTAAAGTATCAAATTTTACTTCATCGCGGATGCGTTGAACAAAATAAATGGTCAAATGCTCACCATAGATCTCGCGTGAAAAATTAAAAAGGTGCACTTCGGTAGTTAATTCGTGCTTGGCCAGTTTTAAGGTTGGTCGATATCCAATATTGGCCATTCCTTTGTACTGATTATTACGGCATTGCACAAGAACGGCATATACGCCTTGCTTTGGAATGAGCTTATTTTTATAGGTGTCTTTTACATCAATATTGGCAGTTGGGTAATTAATGGTTCTTCCGATCTGATTTCCTTGAGATACATTTCCACTAATACTATAAGGGTAGCCGAGCAAATCATTCGCTTCCTTAATCATACCGTCTTTTAAATATTTCCTGATTTTTTCTGCGGTGATATTCCTGTTTTGAATATCCTCCATCGGAATTTCACTTACCCGAAAATCATATTTTTCAGCTAGCTTATCCAACACCAAAAAATCACCTTCACGATCGTATCCAAAATGATGCGAAAAACCAACCACCAACTCTTTTAAATGAATTTTTTCCACCAAATAGTCGTGGATAAATTTTTCGGAAGTCATTTTAGAAAATGCTTCGGTAAATGGAATTATCAATAAATAATCGATACCTAAATTACGCAAAAGCTCCTCTTTTTCTTGCTGAATATTAAGCAATCTGATTTTCTTGTTTTCAGAAGCATAAAGCACCTCTTCAGGCGAAGGGTTAAACGAAATAATTACGGTTTGTCCCAGATTTTCTTTAGCAATATTCTTTAGGCGTTCTATCAGTTTTTTATGTCCTAAATGAACACCATCAAACCGACCAATAGTAACTACCGGATATTCTAGTTTGGGGAATTTATTTATATCGTATATTACTTCCAAAGCGTTTTTTCTTTTCTTCGGCAAATATCGGGTTTTATTCCAAACTCAACATTGCGTATTAAACAAGTTTATGATCTGCTAAATAGGCTGCAATTTGTACCGCATTGGTAGCGGCACCCTTACGTAAATTATCCGAAACAATCCATAAATTCAGTGTTTTAGCTTGACTAAAATCTCTTCTGATTCGCCCCACAAAAACAGCATCTTTTCCTTCGGCATATTTGGGCATAGGATACAAACTGGTAAAAGGATCGTCTTGAACCTCAACACCAGGGAAATTTTCGAGCAGCTCTGTAATCATTCCAAGCTCAAACTCTTCATTAAATTCAACATTTACACTCTCTGAATGACCACCAAAAACAGGTACTCTCACCACGGTTGCCGTTATTTGCAAACTGAAATCGTTTAATATTTTACGTGTTTCGTTTATCAATTTTTCTTCTTCGCTCGTATATCCATTTTTTAAAAAATCGCCGCCATGCGGAATCACATTTAAATCGATGGGATGAGGGTAAAAACGTTGAAGCACAGGACGGCAGATTCGCTCATCCTGCATCTGTCTGACTGCTTTTGCACCTGAACCGGTAACCGACTGATACGTTGAAATAACAAGTCTTTTAATTTTAAAAGCGTGATGCAAAGGAGCCAAAGCCATAACCATTTGTATCGTAGAACAATTGGGATTGGCAATAATTTTTGTATTTGCATGAAGAAGATATCCATTAATTTCTGGAACAACCAAAGGAATATCTTTATTCATGCGCCAAGCCGATGAATTATCGATAACAAAAACTCCTTTATCGGCAAATTTCGGCGCCCACTCCAAAGCGGTTTGACTGCCTGCTGAAAAAATGGCTATGGCGGGTTTTTTTGCCAATGCCTCTTCTATGCCAATTACGGTGATTTCGTTTTTGTTAAAAAAGACTTTCTTTCCTATTGAATTTTTGCTTGCCACAGGAATTAGCTCTTCAATATTCAACGAACTTTCCGCTAAAACATTCAACATCACACTCCCTACTAAACCGGTTGCGCCCACCAATGCAATTTTCATTCTGATTTTTTTTAATCAATTACTTGAAATCTCAAATGCAAAAGTAGTACTTTTAAAACGTATATAAATGTATTGAGTATCCCATTCTCAATAAAATATTTTTCCAATCAATTAAAAAATTAACGTGAGACTATTAATTATTCCCCTGTTTTTCCTTTCGTTTATTGGCCATTGTCAAATAAACGATGATTTTTCAGATGGCGATTTTAGCCAAAACCCGGTATGGAATGGCGATCAAAATCGCTTTCAAATCAATAATGCTTTTCAGCTTCAACTGCACGATACTGCTGCCGGTAATGCTTATCTATCAATTCCTTACAATATATCCGACAGCCTAGAATGGCATTTCTCTATTCGTCTGGCTTTTAGTCCATCGGGCTCAAATAATGCACGGGTATACTTAATGTCGGAGAATGGAAATCTAAGTGAAAATCCAAATGGCTATTTTCTTCAGTTTGGCGAAGCCTTGTCGGGTGATGCTATAGAACTTTTCCGACAAGAAGGCACAGAAATAGAATCCGTTTGTAGAGGTACAAATGGCAAAATTGCAAGTGCTTTTGATATTGATATTAAAGTAACATATTCGACAAAGGCCGAGTGGCGTATAGCTGTGGACTGGGAGAAAAGCGGAAATTTTATTTTAGAATGTTCGGGGCATAGCCTTTCCGGCATTGAAAATCCCTTTTTCGGATTCTACTGTTTATACACGAAATCCAATGCCGCCAAATTTTATTTCGACGATATCCGGGTTGATCATATATTTATAGATAATGAAGCACCAAAAGTAGATCAAATCGAAGTATTAGATAGCCGTCAATTGCAAATCCAGTTTAATGAAGCCCTCGATAAAGCATCAGCAGAAAAGCATGAAAATTACCTAATCGAACAAAATAACCAAGCTCCAATTACGGCAATACAAAACGAATCAAATCCGCTAGAAGTCTTATTGAGCTTTGACCAAGACATACCGCCAAATCAAAATCTATACCTCATCATAAGCGGCATTAAAGACCTCAATAATAATGTTATACAACAAGATAAATACGATTTTTATTATAGCCATGCTTTTTATGGTGATATTGTTTTTAACGAAATTATGGCGGATCCAGCACCCGTTGTTGGACTGCCCGAAGTGGAATATATCGAACTTTATAACCGAACGGAATATCCCATCGCCTTGAGCAACTGGATATTAAAAATCGGGGATGAAGAAAAAATATTTACTGAGTACACCTTAAAATCACACGAATATTTACTTTTAGGCCATTCCTTAAAAGTGGATTCATTAAAAAACTTGGGCGCTGTTTTGGGCTTTTCAAGTTTTAGTCTGAATAATGATGAACAAAAACTTTCCTTAATCAGTGCCTCTGAAGAGCTTATCGACGAAGTTTTCTATTCAAACCGATGGTATCAGGA
>JAFGHU010000067.1 GCA_016929955.1 Bacteroidales bacterium
TAATTACAGAATCTACTACTTTTAAAAAGGCAGAGGAACCTACAACAACAATTAAATCTATCAAAATCATAGATCAAAACGGAAATATTTATTTTGAAAAACAATATAAAACATCAGAAAATGAAGTAAAAATTAAGATATCATTTCTGAAAAAAGGCTCTTATTTTGTAGTTATTAACTATATGGAAACTGACGAAGAAGTTCTGCCTATCTATAAAAACTAGTTATAATAAATGGGCAAATCGACAGGTTTTACTTGTCGGTTTGCCTTATTTTTTTAAAAAACTACTGGCCACAACATCTAAGCGTATAAAAACAGCGTAGCATAGTAATTTCTACGATTTTTCCTCTGGTAGTTGGGCAAGTATACGTGTTGTTGGACAAAACCAAAATTAGTGGGGCTCCAGATGCGCGAGTTCTATGCAGTGGCTAAAATTGCCCTCGAAGATCATCCCCAACTCCTAGAAGCCGTTTCACTTTTTGTTAGAAGTTAATACACTTGTTAGCAGTGATACGATGACTCCAAGTCATCGTATCACTATGGCTTTTAAATAACCCCACGCCTTAATAAGCAATAACTCCAAGTTATCGTATCACTCATTAAACATAACTCCAAAAAGAGGTTTTTTCCGAAAGCCTTGAATTATTTATTTTATGCTTATTTTTGAATATCAATACAAGCTAAGAATATTGAAGTTCTTTTTTTGTAAAGCTTTTATTAATTTATCGCCTCACAAGAAAGTTAACTATGAAGCCAAAGGAATTAATCGAAAAATGGGTTACAGCCTTTAACGAAGGAAATGCCGAAAAAATTGCCAATCTTTATCATAATGATGCTATTAATCATCAGGTTGCAAACGACCCAATAGAAGGGAAAATTGCGATACGAAAAATGTTTGAAAATGAATTTGGTCAAGCAGATATGACTTGCATTATAGAAAATATTTTTGAAGACAAGGATTGGGGCATTTTAGAATGGAAAGATCCATTAGGATTAAGAGGCTGTGGTTTTTTTCAAATTAGTGGGAGTAAAATAATTTTCCAGAGGGGATATTGGGACAAATTATCATTTCTTAGGCAACATAAACTCCCAATTCCTTCAGAATAATCATTTCATAAAAAAACCGTTGCTTTATTTGCAACGGTTTTCCATATTAAATCGGTTAAACTTATTGTATCTTTTTTACTTTATCGCCATCGTAGGCCCATTTTAAATATATGGCACCCCAGGTAAATCCGCCTCCAAAAGCAGATAAAATAATCTTATCGCCTTTTCTAAGCTGACTTTCCCAATCGTGCAAACACAAAGGGATAGTAGCATCGGTAGTATTACCGTATTTTTCGATATTAATCATCACTTGCTCTTTGCGAATGCCCATTCTGCGTGCAGTAGCATCAATAATGCGCAAATTGGCCTGATGCGGAACCAGCCAGGCCAGTTCTTCGGGTTTAATATTATGTTTGGTCATCATATCAGCAGAAACATCAGCCATTCGCGAAACCGCAAACTTAAAAACGGATTGCCCTTCCTGATAAATAAAATGTTCGCGATTAGCTACCGTTTCCTCAGTTGGAGGATAGGCAGAACCACCGGCTTTTTGATAGAGATAATCCTTTCCCGATCCATCCGTATGCAAATCGGCATCCATAACACCCACATCTTCTGTGCTTGGCTCCAACATAATTGCTCCTCCGGCATCGCCAAAAAGAATACAGTTTTTGCGGTCGGTATAATCTACTATCGACGACATTTTATCGGCACCCACTACAATTACTTTTTTGTAAAGTCCTGACTCTACATACATTCTGCCTGTTTGAACAGCAAATAAAAAGCCCGAACAAGCCGCATTCGTATCAAAGGCAAATGCATTTACACATCCTGTGTTGTGCGCAATAATATTACTTGTAGCCGGAAATAACATATCGGGTGTTACCGTTGCACATATGATTAAATCTACTTCCTCGCCTTTTGTATTTGTTTTTTCTAAAAGACCAAGCACCGCTTTAGTTCCTAAAACAGAGGTGCCCTGACCTTCACCTTTTAAGATATGCCTTTCTTTAATACCTGTACGCGTTTGAATCCACTCGTCGTTCGTATCCACCATTGTGGACAACTCTTCATTGGTAAGTATGTACTCAGGAACGTAAGCATGTATTCCAGTAATGGCAGCATTTATTTTTGACATAGTTTTCCTTTAGGATTTTAGGCGGCGAATTTGCAGCTTTTTTGGCAGTCAACAAAATTTTTTAACTATATTTTAGAAGTTTAGCAAAAAAAATTCGAAAAAAAACAGAAAAAATTCGAAAAAATCGAGAATATATTCTAAGTTCTAGCGATTCGATTTTTGTTTTTTATTGAAACAAGAACGGCAAAGCGGTTCGTAACTCTCTGTTTCACCTAAAACAACGAGATCGTCGCCCTGTATGGTTCGGTGCGAATAGTGTGCCAGATCGCCACACTGCATGCAAATGGCATGCACCTTAGTAACATATTCGGCGGTGGCTAAAAGATGCGGAATTGGCCCAAAGGGAACACCTTTAAAATCCATGTCCAAACCGGCTACCACAACACGAATTCCTCGGTCGGCCAATTGATTACAAACAGAAATTAATCGATTATCGAAAAATTGCGCCTCATCAATGCCAACTACAGAAACTTCGTTTACCATCAATAAGATTTGTTCGGCACTATCTACAGGTGTACTTTGTATGCTATTTGCGTTATGCGAAACAACATCTTCCTCGTCGTATCGGGTGTCGATAGAAGGCTTAAAAATCTCCACTTTTTGCTTTGCAATTTTAGCTCGATTTAATCTGCGTATTAATTCTTCTGTTTTTCCTGAGAACATGGAGCCGCAAATTACTTCTACCCAGCCCTTTCGTGTTCGATTTTTATCGGTTATTTCTAAAAACATTTATTAACAAATAAGCTTTAACAAAATTATTTAAGGCAATAAAACCAGCAATTTTTTCTTTCTATATTTAAACTACTAATTTAAGGATAACCCGCTAAGCAAAAATAAGGAA
>JAFGHU010000068.1 GCA_016929955.1 Bacteroidales bacterium
AATAGCCATCCATAAAATCGGTAAAGGAATTGATTAGTGGCACTCCGGGAATAGAAAATAACACGGATGTAGCAATGGCAATATTCGGATTAATCCCGGGAATCAATTTTAAAATGGAAGCAGCAATTGCGCTGGCCACCAAGGTTCCAAAAAAAGTGGCCAGAACGGGATTAAACTCTCTTTTACTGAGCGTTTGCTTTACGAACAAGCCAAGAAAAGTCCCTACAAAGACAGCCATAAAACTGAAATATTCTCCTCCGAACAAAATGGCCAATCCGCCACCGGCAAAACTTACCGAAACCAGCGTTAATAATTGCGGATGATGTGCTTTCTTTTCAATAGCATCCACTTTTTCTTTGATTTTTTGAAAATCCCATTGCTCTTTTTCTGCAGTCATTCCCGCTTTACTTAATGCAGAAATAGTACTAAAATTAACCACATTAGGAGGCAGACGTTTTACTTGCGTTGTTTTATCGCCCGTTTTCAAATCGGTAATACTGATAATAAAAGCTTTATGGTTGATAAACACTTCTGCTTCTGTATGCAATAGTGCCGCAAAGCGATTGATGATCATCAAAATGCGATTTGTATTGGCTCCGGATGTCATTAACATGGCACTGATTTTTAAAAGAAGATCGGCCATATCTTCGGTTATTCTATTCGAACTTTTCACTTTATATCGATTTAACTTTCACTATTGAATGCTTGCTTTTTTAGCTAATGAAATAGCTTTATTTCACCATTATTTCCATCAATTTTTGCGCAGCAACTTCGCCTTTTTGTTTGATAAATGGGCGAGGTGTATTATCGCCCAATTCAAAAGTTACGGCCTCTGCACCAAAAGTATAAAACATAAAACTGGTAGAACTAATCTTTGGGCCATCAAGTCCTCCTGGACGAATATTTGGCTGATAATCAGGAAATTCCTTTCCCATTTCGGTGATTAATTCGGGTACTAAACCAGGCATATTTCCTTTCAATTCAGGATTAATGGTATAATAAATATCGTGAAAAGTAGAATGAAAATCAACGCCAAAGTAAAATTTCCCGCCCGAACCTTTCACTTTATTTTCCATAAATGCTTTAACAGCAGCAATTTCGGGCTGGTTGAAGGTTTCCCAATCGCGATTAAGATCTATCCCACCGGCATTATGACGCCAATGACCCAGATCAACGCCATCCGGATTAAGCAAAGGAATAACAAAGGTTTTGTACTTTTCTCTAAACTTCTGATTCAGCGATTGATCTTCGCTCAGTTTTTCAACAAAGGCTTTCATTGCCAAATAACCAGTCACTTCTGGTGGATGCTGCCGCGATAAAACCAGAATCATTTTCTGATCGTTGCTATTCCCTATTTTGAGTATATTAAGTGGTCTTCCTTCGCGACTTTCTCCTATCTTATGTATTGAAATATAGGGTTTTTTCGCCAATTCTTGTTCCCATTTATAAATGTGTTGTGAAGTGATAAGCTCCTGAGCTGCAACCCAAAGCGTATCCTCACTTAAGCTTAATTTCATTGAAATGCTTTTTGGTGAGGCTCCATTTGCTATGCCTGTGGTATCCGTAAAAAAATTGGTCGAATCTAAGTTATCCCAGTTTATACCATCCCGACTTAATTTTGGATAATAGCGATGACTTACACCCTCCAAATAAGTAAGTTTTAAATACATATTCTTTTCTGACTTTGACCAAAGCTTAAATGCATACCAGGGGCTACCATTAATTGGTGTATTTTCCGGAGTGATAAGCGCAGTAATCAGCGTATCATTTGATAAAACAATTCCATTTAATCGGGCACCATCAAACTCATTCGAACAGTAAATTCCATCGCCTAAATCAAAAGTTTTTTTCAATTGCAATTGAATCGGTTTGGTAAGCGTGCTCACTCTTTGAATCGGCTCTTGCCCTTTCCATTGCGTATCTTGTTGGCAAGACCATAGCAAGGAAATTGCAATGATGCCTATTGAAAATTTGGTTAAACTATAGTGTTTCATATTATGTATATTTTAGATAAAATCGTGTTATTTTATTTAGCTTAAGAATCTTGCTTAGCAAAAACGCGTTTTAATAATTCGGAGCCTCTAGCTAAAGGATCTTTTCGAATGCGTTTTTCCTCATCACCAATTTTTAAAAATAATCCATCCAAAGCTTTTTGCGTTAGATATTCATCAAGTTTGACTTCAATGGGTTTAAAACCTGCGATTTGACCAATAAGTGTCTTTGCCATTTCATTCCATTGGCCTGTCAATAAATCCCAGCTTTGATTGGTTGAAATAGTACCAACCAATTTCTTATCCAAAGACGAATTAATTTTTGGCTTATAAAGCTCAACCAATTGACCATAAGTACTATTTCGAAGATAATTTGTGGCAGCATAGTCACCACCTTTTAATATCCCCAATGCATCAGTAAAACTCATAGCGCTGATGCTATTAACGAAGATGGGTTTTGCTTCCTTGGCAGCATCTTCTGCGGCTCTATTTATTTTTAGCAAAACATCATCAAGCAATTGAGCGCCACCCGGAATTTTATTTATGTTTTTCACGATAATTTCCGCTTCGGGAGGCAAAAGTATTTTCACCAATTCATCTTTATAATAACCATCGGTTACAGCAAGAATATTTACTGATTTACTAGCCCCAACTACCAAAGATTCTTTTAATCCATTTATTATTTCATTTTGACTTAAAGGTAATGATCCACCTATAGATTGGTTAGCAATTTGACTTAATTCGGCACAGCTGCTGAAGATAAAAATCAGAGCAATTGAAATAATTTTGTAGCGTTTCATTTTTCTTTTCTTTTAATCCGTACTCTAAATATCTAATACCAAAAGGATAAATATGTGCTATTAAGCAAATTGCAAATCGCTTAAATTCTTATAAATACCTTCGGGCAAATGAATCAATTCTTCGTGTGTTCCCTGCTCTGTGATTTCGCCAAGTTTGATAACGACAATAGAATCTGCTTTACGAATGGTGGATAAACGATGCGCGATAACGATAGAGGTTCGTCCCAGCATTAATTTTTCCAAAGCATCTTGCACCCATTTTTCCGACTCCGAATCCAGTGAGGACGTGGCTTCGTCGAGTATCAACACTCGTGGATTTTTTAGCACAGCTCGTGCAATAGCAATACGCTGTCGCTGTCCACCGGATAACTGCGTTCCTCTTTCGCCAACCAGCGTATCCAGTTTATCCGGAAAACGATTGATAAACTCCATTGCGTTTGCTTTGGTAGCCGCTTCTAATATCTCTTCTTCGCTCGCTGTGGCTTTTCCATAGGCAATATTTTCTCTAATCGTTCCTCCGAACAAGAAAATGTCTTGAGGCACTAGTGCAATTTGATTTCTTAAAACAGATAGCGGATAATCCAAAGCATCAATACCATCAAAAAACAATTGATTTTTATTGGGCGCATGCAAAAGCAAAAGCAGGGATGCCATAGTGCTTTTTCCTGCTCCACTCGATCCAACCAAAGCAATTAGCTTATTTGGGGCAATGCTAAGATTTATGTTTTTGAGGACTTTTTCATCGGGACGCGTTGGGTAAGCGAAGCTCAAATTTTTAAAGGCTATACGTCCTTTTAATCTATATTTTTCATCGATATCTTTTACTTCTGCGATTTGTTCTTCTTCTTCGTCGAATATCTCAAACAAGTCTTCGGTTGCCCCAATAAATTTTTGAATATTCGTAAATACGGTTGCCAAATCGCCAATATTTCCACCAACAAAGACAGAATAAATAACAAAGGAGAACAGATCGCCGGAGTCGAGTTCGCCAGCCGACATTAAACGTGAACCTTGCCAAACAACCGCCGAAATTGCACCAAATAAGCCCAAAATAATAAACGAAGAAAAAGCGCCTTTGTATTTCCCGCTTTTCATTCCTAAATTGGCAATTTCTGTGGTTTTTGTTTTGTATCGAGCAATCTCCAAATACTCATTGGTAAAGGATTTTACACTTTGAATACCCTGCAATGTTTCCTCTACTATCGTATTTGAATCGGCAACACGCGCTTGCACATCTTTCGAAAACTTGCGGATAAACTTACCAAAAACACGCGCCAAAATCATAGTCGGAGGAAGAATAAGCAACATAAACAAAGTCAATTTTACAGAAGTAATTGTTAATAAAACAATGCCTCCAATAATAATGACGATTTGCCTGATAAATTCGGCTAAAGTGGTAGTTAATGTTTCTTGCAATAAAGTAACATCGGCGGAGATTCGACTATTCAACTCGCCTACTCTTCTTTGCTCGAAAAACTTTAATGGCAATTTAATCAGGTGATTATAAGTAGCTCGACGTAATAGAGCCAGTGATTTTTCGGTGACATTAACAAACAAAATAATCCTAAAATAGGAGAATACAGCCTGTATGACCAATAAAAGCACCAGCAAAAGTGCAGTTTGGTTCAGGGTTTGACTAAGTAAACCTTGACTACCGGAACTGACTAAATCGCCAAGCAATTTTGGAAATGCTAAATTTGTCAGGCTCGATCCCAATAAGAAAAACATTCCGAGTATATACTCTTTCCCAAATGGGCGAATATATCCCCATAGTTTAAATGCATTTCTTAATCCCTCGCGCGTTATCTTTTTCTTTGGTGTTTTACTCATTATCAATATTTTAACTAAATATTAGTAGCCCAAATCATGAACTAGGCGAAGATTGAATGATTCGTTTTCGATGTATTTCTAAGCACTTAAATTGCTCAAGTTCTACCAGGCTATAACTAGCTTTAAAAAAATAAAAATCCAATCGTTTAAAAACGGCTACAAAAAAATTATATCTCTAAGTATCTCCTTGCCCACAGCTTTATTTAAAGCCTCTTTTAATTTGCTTTTTGAATAGCTCAATTCTTCACGTAAAGCGGCAGCATTTAATCGCACATACAATATATCTTTATCAATATCAAGCGATTGCGTTTGGTTCGAAATGGTTTGGCCCACCACATTAGCCCATTCATTCTTTAGGCGATGCTCGTCGTATTTTCGAGATATGCCATAAGCACGTAAGAGTTCATGGAAAACCTGATTAATCTTTTTTTCGTTGTTTCTACTAAACTCTGCCATTATTTATTTCATTTATTTGTCCACGAACTACTTCAAAAAGTCGATGATCCATTGCCGTTGATTCAAACAAATGCTCTACACGTTCGCGTTGAGTATCCGTTATAAAAACCTGACCAAAATTTTCTTCACTTACCAAACGAATAAGTTGCTCAACTCGGTGATTATCCAATTTATCAAAAATATCGTCGAGCAATAAAATAGGTTTAAACGTTTTTAGTTTGCGCATAAATTCAAATTGAGCCAATTTAATGGCGATGACATAGGATTTTTGCTGACCTTGCGAACCATATTTCTTAACCGGGAAACCATCAATTAAGAAATCCAAATCGTCTTTATGAGCACCAACCGAAGTGTATCGTATTGCTCTGTCTTTAGCCAGATTCTCTTTCAGTAAATCTTCCATCTTTGCCTCGCATAACAAAGATTCATAATTCAGCTCAACCGTTTCATTTCCACCACTTATCAAATTAAAATACTGTTGAAAAATAGGGACAAAAGCATCCACGAAGGCTTTTCGCTTTTCCACAATTTCGTGACCCAGTTTTATCAATTTCAAATCCCAAATTTCCAAAGAAATTTCATCAAAGTAATGTTTTTCCGCAAACTGCTTTAAGAGCGCATTTCGCTGAGCCAATGCTTTATTATAGTCGAGTAAATAATTTAAATAATGGCGATCGAACTGCGAAATTACCCCATCAATATATTTACGACGAACCTCACTCCCATTGTTTATTAAATCGCGATCGTAGGGCGAAATCATCACCAAAGGAATCAAACCAATATGATCTGCCAATCGCTCGTATTTCTTTTCGTTTAGCTTAAACTGCTTACTCTGATTCTTTTTAATCAAGCAATGCACTTTATCGATCGTATTCTTCTGCCGAACATAATCGCCATGAATGGCAAAAAAATCCTCTGTATGTCTAATATTCTGATAATCAATCTGATTGAAATAGCTTTTGCAAAAAGAAAGATAATAAATGGCATCCAATACGTTGGTTTTCCCAGCACCGTTTTGACCAATAAAACAATTTATACGCGGCGACAGCGATAAATCAGCTTCTTGATAATTTTTGAAATTGGTGAATTTGAGCTGTTTAAGGTACATGGAAGTCGTTTTAATTTCGTGTCAAAGGTAATAAAACTGCGACTTTAACTATAGGTTTACTCTGCTTTTAATCAAAGTTTAACAACTATTTCAAAAGTTCTTCGAGTTTCTTTTTCGTGTTTTCTAATAACCAAAGTGGTGTTGATGTTGCGCCGGAAATTCCAATTGACTGATTTTGCTTAAACCATTTTTTATCAAGCTCCTCTGCATTTGATATAAAGTAGGCTGATTTAACATGTTTTTTACCCACAGTAAACAAATAGTTCCCATTCGAGCTCTTTTTTCCACTTACAAAAAGGAGTATATCTTTATCTTGCAAAAATTCGATTAGCTGTTTATCGCGTTGGGCTACTTGTTTACAAAAAGAGTCGAGCACCTCTAGCGTATAACTATTTGCCCCCTCCTTTTCTCTTTTCGCTTTAAAAGCTTCTATTAGTTTATAATAATCCGATTGATATTTAGTGGTTTGCGAAAGAATTACGCTTGGTTTTTGTGTGCTTATATACGCCAAATCTTCAGGATTACGCACGATATGAAATTCGCCGGAACAATATCCTTTTAGGCCAATAACTTCGGCATGGTAAATATCTCCAAACAAAATAACCTGCCCATTTATTTCTTTCATTTTAAGGCAGGATTGGCGTACAGTGTTCTGCAGCTTCTTTACTATCGGACAAGTAGCATCCATAATTTCCACATCAAAATTAGAAGCTATACGAAAAGTAGAAGGAGGTTCGCCATGCGCTCTGATCAGCATTTTCTTGCCGCTTTGCTCAACCAACTGACAATGAGAAACTATTTTTAAACCCTTATTTATCAGTCGATTAATTTCTTCTTCATTATGAATCAGATCGCCCAAACAGGCCAGAGTGCTCTGCTTGTTTAACAAGTCATCTGCCATTTGAATAGCTCTTTGAACGCCAAAACATGGCCCTGCTCCCGGATCGATTTCAATACGTCTTTTCATGCTGCATAAA
>JAFGHU010000069.1 GCA_016929955.1 Bacteroidales bacterium
TTTAATTAATGAAGTAAGTTTAACTGCGATTACAATTCGTGAAACTGCCGTTGATAGAGCCATTCATGCGAAATTGGATGGCTATGGACCGGACAGAATTTTATTAATGGTTTCGACCAGCGAATCGCATCATCAGAAAAATTCGGGCTTAACTTTGAAGGAATACTGGAAAATGGCTGAAGAATCAATCAAAAAAGCGCACGATGCCGGTATTAAAGTGAATGGAACTGTAAGTACAATTTGGGGTTGTCCCATTGAAGGCCCAACCGAAATGAGCAAAGCCATTGAGTTTGCACAGCGTTGGATTGATATCGGAGCTAATGATGTGGAACATGCAGATCACGACGGTTCTGCCTCACCCGATCGCGTTTATCGCTATTATTCTATGTTGATGGATCATTTTCAGAAACCCGATAAGCACATTGTTCATTTTCACACCACCAGAGGTTGGGGTTTGGCTAATGTTTTAGCTGCTTTACAAGCAGGAATGACCAATTACGAATCTACGATGGGAGGAATTGGTGGTCAACCGGCTAATTTTGTAAGTGGGGTTCCCGTTGCAGGTACAGGTTCGTATTATTATAAAGATCCAAATTTAGTAGGTCTGGTATCTACTGAAGATATGGTAGTGATGATGGATGAAATGGGCATTGAAACCAATTTAGATATTGATAAAGTATTGGAAATTGGTGCAATGGTCGAACGAATTGTGGGAAGAAGATTACGCTCAGAAGCGATTAAAAACGGACGAATTCCAAAAACCTTAACCGGAAATTAATCAAATAGTAAGTTTGCTAAAATATAACCCGTCTTGACTATTTCTTGACGGTTTTTTTTTAATTTACAATAATTTTGTTGGTTATAAAATCTTGATAATCATTTGTTAAAGTAACAAAATAGATTCCTTTTTTCAGATCGGGTATGCTTAAACGAAGCGTATTAACACCTTTAGTACAATTTACGATTTGGCCATATATTTCCTGACCGCTAACCGTAAATAGTTTGATGGTAATTTCACCCTCCGACTCACTAATAAAGCGAATATTTATTTTCGACGTGTTTATCGGATTTGGATAAATTTCGACCTCATTAGGTATACCTTCTTCTTCATTCAAATCAGGTAAGGAAATAGCTTGCATGCGTTTCATGGTAGGTTGCGACCATTCAATATTGATTAGTTTTTCGGAAGCTGATGTGTTGGCAAAATTGATATTTGAACTGAATTGAGGTGAAACAGATATAAGTTCCGCATTAGCCGTTACATATAAGCTTAGGAAATAATCTGTGAAATTTTCAGGAATTTCAGAAGTATTTAAATAGACAGTCACCGTATTTCCTTCTTTTTCAAACATTAAAGATGTATTTTCTCTGATTTTTAAATAATCTAAAATTTCAGTTTGAGGAGCAAACCAGATTTGATCCGTTCCATCTGCTCCATAGACCGAAGCTATATGTTCCATATAATATCTAAAAGTTTCCCAAACAAGGCTTCCTCCGGTAGGTGTCGGAATTACGCGATGTGTAAAATCGTTCCACCAGATATGGTTTCCATTTTGGCTAGTATTGGCTATTTCGTTTAATTTATCCATAATATTCGACGGGTTGTATAAATCATCATACATATAGCGTCGATATATTTTGGGATGAAAGGTGTTAAAAGGAGAATCGATATCGATTCCTGTTCCATAACCCATATAATCAAATTGATTGCTGTACACAACTTGCATACCCAATTCAAAAGCGGGATTAACATAATTTAAATCGCCGCTGGGAACAACAAATTGAGTCATAGTATAAGCTGTTTTTTCTAGAACAGCATTTTGATTTTCAGTGATTTGGTAGTTATAATCGGTATCGCCATAGGCCGCATGCGAATAGCTGTGATTTAAAATGCCCCATCCCGAATCTATCATTTCTTGCAATTGTGTCCAAGTGATATAATCGGGTGTATTTATATGAATATCGTAAAATGAGGCATTAACACTATTCCAGGCAAGCGAAGCCCTGAAAGGAATTGCATTTCCACAACCATCTGTATAAAATAAGCCTTCAAATGTTTCGTTTGTTTCCGTAATTTCTCCTCCATTTAATAATTTATAAGCATAGGCATAGCCATCATATTTACCATCATCTAAAGTAAAACTATAGGCAAAATCTTTATTGTATTTCAAAGGAGCTAAAGAAACCTGAACATCACCCGGATCTTGATCAAAAGTGAGTGTTAAAACAGAAAAATCTTCATTATGAAAATCATAAAATTTAATTGCCAGAGGATCTGAATACGTTGAATATCCATAAGAATCAATCAATTTAAACATAAAAGCAGACGTATTTTCAGCAATGGCAGAATAATTAAATATGTATGGAGCTGTTGTTGAGTAACTATTTACTTGGCCATTAATGATAAAATATACGGTATCCGTTAATATGGGATTTGGATTTGGCATTTGTAACTGTGCAAAAATAGCGCCGCTTTCACCTGTTCCATCATGAATATTCGTAAAGTGATTAGGCCCAAACCATTCAAAAGGATTGCTTCCGCCAATAAACCGGACTTCTTTAATTCCAATTTCGAAAGCACCGGCATCAGCGCTGTATGGAAATTCGATAAAGGATAGCTGATGGAAATCAATGGAAGAATCAAAATCGCTCAAAGGAATTCGGATTGTATCCCAATTGTTTATTGAGCCAGCGACGTATTTATCTAAAGTCAAGGTGCCAATGGATGAAGGTCGTATACGGATTTTGTCCCACGGAGGTGTTGTTGAAAAAGATTTTAAAACGATTTCTAAAGTGTCGTTTCCTCCATCAATAACATCTTGATATTGCCCATAAATATATTGATCGTCATAGCCGAATTTAAGTTTTCGATAACCGGTTTCCGTATTCCATGTTTTTAGATAAAGTTCATTTTCCAAATCTTCGCCTTCAATAAAAGGGACAAATTGCAAGTTTTGATTGATCAGTGCCGAATCTCCATTGGAGGGTTCTAAAAAAGAAATGGTTAAATCAGAAACAGGATTTTCGGGTGCTCTTGCCAAAAAAGAAATGCTTGCGCTTGTTTTGCTTTGTTGATTTTGGGTTTTTACTTCAGCAAAAGTTTCGTAAAAGCCTTCTTCTTGTGGAGTAAATTCACATTGGAAAGGCGCATAATTGTCTGTATATTGCAGAATATCATTTACATAGAAAGACACTTCTTGAATACTATTTTCATCTGTTTGGGCTGGAATAATTTCAGCAAGGAGCTGACCTGCGCCACCAAAACCATCATGACTATTGTCTATTTTATCTTCGCCAAACCAGCGAAAATCCTGATCGCCTCCGGTAAAAATAATGTCCTTAATAGCCAAATGAAAAGTGCCCGCATCTGCACTGTAGGGGAATTCCATATAATTCAAATTGGTAAAATCAATCGAAGAATCAAAATCGGAAAGAGGAATTTCTATCCTTGTCCATTCATCTGTTATTCCTCCGGCGGCATCAACATAAGATTGAAGATTTAGGCTTCCCAATGCTTTTGGACGAAGTCTTAATTTCCCCCAATTATCAAAAGAACTCAAGTTTTTTAAGGTGATAATCATTTTATCGTTTCCGCCCGCAATCACATTTTTTCCGGGCGCGTAAATCGTGTTTGGATCGTAACCTAATTTTAGTTTTAAATAACCCGTATTTTGATTTATAACAGACAAATACGCAGGTTCGTTGGCTTGCGCTCCTACAATATTTGCTTCAAGATTTATGCTGGAATTAAGGATTACAGTATCCATATTTTTTGGTGATACCATTGCTATATCTAAATCTAAAGGAATAAATTCCTCCAAATAAACCTGATATTCGGCTGATGTTTTGCTTGTGTTATCATTGAATCGGGCAATGGAATAGAGGGTGTTTAATCCCTGAGTATTCAGTTCTACCTCAAATTCAAATGGATAATCAGATGTTGTAGCAATTTGATTATTGTTTGCATACAGTTCAATAGATGTTAAAGTATTTTCAGCGGCAACAGCTTCTTGCGAATAGGCGATCAATTGACCCGGCCCCCCAAAACCATCATGAATATTGTCTGTTTTCGTATCGCCATACCACAAATAAGGAGCGGATCCTCCAATAAATTCTATGTTGGCAATATCGATTTCAAAGGGAGGCGCATCTGCGCTGTATGGAAATTCGATCATCGCCAGATTGTTGAAATCTATAGACGAGTCAAAATCGCTCAAAGGAATGCGTATAAGCGTCCAATCATTTACAACACCGCCTGCTTCATCAATATATTTTTGTAAAGATAAAGAGCCTTGCGCCGACGGACGGATTCTTATTTTCGACCAATCTACCGTTCCTGAAACAGCTCTAAGCCTAATTTGCAAGATATCGTTGCCGTTTTGGATAACATTTATACTTGGCGAATATATACTTGTTGGATTATTCCCTAATTTAAGTTTACGATAACCACTTTCGTTATTTACTACATGCAAGTGTGCGGGTTCTCCGGGATTATAATCAGCAGATACGACTTCAATGCTTAGCAAAGTCGGACTATAAAGTGTTTCTTCAAATTGCGGACTAGTTAAAATTAAATCCTGAGCATGAATGGACATACCAGCAAAAAGCAGAAAAAACAAAAACGTGTATTTTTTCATTGGGCGTTAAATTATTCGATGAGTAGCATACAAAGCTAAATAATTAATTAGTAATGGTTTAGAAATAGTATTGCCAATTCGTATCTGTGTCATATTGCTTAGTAAGTGTAAATCAAAACACCTAGAAATATAAGCAAAAGAAACTTCGTTTTGGGAGACTGTCATTTTTAAAGGAAGCTGCTTTATAAAAATGCGAAAAATAAATTTTGCGTAAATTCAGAACTTTAATTACCTTTGCACCCACTTTTATGAAACCCAGGTTTCAAGAGTTAAATAAATTTATTTTAAATAAAAGAAAGCGAGTTATTTACTATGATTATTGTTCCGGTTAAAGAAGGCGAAAGCATCGACAGAGTCTTGAAGAAATTTAAACGTAAGTTTGAAAAAACAGGTGTTGTAAAAGAATTAAGAAACCGTCAGAAGTATACCAAGCCTTCGGTAATAAAGCGAGAGCAAAAATTAAAGGCAATCTACGTACAACAATTGAGAGACAATTTGGATTAATTTTGTTTGCAAAGATTGAGTAGCCTTTAAGGTTTTTTGTAAATTTACAAACCTTAAAGGCTTTTTTTATGTTCATTTCCGACTTCCTTAATTATATAGAATTTGAACGTCGCTACTCTGTTCATACCCTAACTTCATATAAAAAGGATCTGCAGCAATTTTCCGATTTTTTAAGTCGTGTTTATGAAATAAAATCGGCACAAGAAATAAAGTTTACGATAATCCGCACCTGGATAGCGCAGTTGATGGAAGAGGGAAATAGCGCGCGTACAGTCAACCGGAAAATAAGTACCCTAAAATCGTATTTTCGATTTTTGCTAAAAACAGGTAAAATAGCGCAGAACCCGATGCTTAAAATTACAGGGCCGAAAATCAGGAAAAAATTACCCGTATTTATTGAAGAGAAAAGTATGAACATCTTGATTGATGACGATTTGGATAGAAATTCGTTTAAGGAAGTGAGGAACCGCTTAGTGGTAGAATTTTTTTATACTACAGGTATGCGACGCGCCGAATTGATAGGCATTAAAACTAGGGATGTGGATTTAAATAATCAATTGATCAAAGTTTTGGGAAAAAGAAATAAAGAAAGATTATTGCCTATTCATGCCAGTCTTTTATCGCTAATCGATTCGTATTTAAGCTTGAAGAAAAGCATCGAAACAGCGCCGCAATCGGGAGCCTATTTTTTTCTTACCGAGAAAGGCAAAAAGATGTATCCAGAGCTTGTGTATCGTATCGTAAATAACTATCTTAGCAGAGTGAGTACACAAAAAAAGAAAAGTCCACATGTGTTACGCCATACATTTGCAACCCATATGCTAAATCATGGAGCTGATTTAAACGCAGTTAAAGAATTATTAGGCCATGCTAATTTGGCAGCGACGCAAATTTATACGCATAATACAATTGATAAATTAAAGAATATTTATAAACTGGCCCATCCAAAGGCCTAAAAAAGGAGGTTAAATGGACATTATTATTAATTCAATTCATTTTTCTGCTGACAAAAAACTAAAACAGCTTATTACGACTAAAGTAAATAAATTAACTACTTTTCATGATGGCCTTGTAAATGCAGAAGTTAATTTGAAAATTGACAAATCTGATTCGCGAGAAAATAAAATAGCTGAAGTAAAAGTGTTTGTTAAAGGAGGCGATTTATTTGCAAAAAAACAATCCAAAACTTTTGAAGAAGCCGTTGACGATTGTTTAGATGCGATGCGTCGACAATTACTGAAACACAAAGAGAAAGAAAGAAA
>JAFGHU010000070.1 GCA_016929955.1 Bacteroidales bacterium
AAATATGCAGGAGCGCTTATTTTGATAAGCTCGATAGTTTGAATGCCGCTTTTCGTACGCCCAATTTATTTGCCGAATTGCGCTTCGATTTGTGTTCTATCCCCATCAAAGCGATTGCCAAAATAGAAACACCCGACAGATTGGTTTTTACCTGTCGCAAAGGAAAATTTAGTCAACAGGATCGAATTAAAGCCTATGCGGAAGCATTGGATCTGGGGGTTGATTATATCGATTTGGATATGGATCAGGATCAGGATTTGCTGAAAGAATTAACGCCTGCTATTCTTCGATCAGGTGCGCTATTAATTCTTTCGCAGCATAACTATAAAAAAACGCCTGACTTTATTCAATTGGTAGCTGATACACACCAAGCTTTTGATTTGGGAGCTGATATCGCCAAAATAATTATTACGGCTAGAGAAAAGGCGGATTTAGAAAAGATTGATTTTTTGTATCAGCATTTCGACGATTTAATTGCTTTTGCAATGGGGGAAATGGGTAAGTTATCTCGCGTAAAAATTTTAAATCTTGGAGCGCCTTTTACCTACGCCGCTTTTTCAGAAAAAGAGCAAACAGCACCTGGTCAATTGACTATGCAACAAATGATAAATTTATATCAACAATTAAACGGTTAAAATTTATGAAACTGGCTGTAGTAGGTAATCCTGTTGAACACAGTAAAAGTCCCCTGATTTTTCAGTTCCTCTTTGAAACTTTAAAATGGGAGGCTACCTACGAAAGAATCCTTTTGCAATCGGCAAAGGAAATACCTCTCCTTTTTAAAAAAGGATTAAGCGGAATAAATATTACAGCTCCGTTTAAACAAGAAGTATTCCCATTTATTGATAAATTATCAGAAGATGCCACCGAAATAGGAAGTGTTAATACAGTGGTGCATAAAGACGGCATGCTAATAGGATATAATACAGATTATCTGGGAGTTATAAATGCTTTAGAAGAAAAGGTTTGCGATTTATCATCCAAATATTGTTTGGTTTTAGGTGCTGGTGGTGCTGCCAGTGCGGCTATTTTTGGATTAAAACAGCGCGATGCAGTTGTACAACTCTATAACCGAAGTCAATACAAATCGAAAGAATTAGCAGCAAAGTTTGATGTGGATTATATCGATGAATATCACTTACAAAAAGCGGTTGAAAATGCAGATATCATTGTTGATACTTTACCTGCAGATATTCAATTATTAAATCCCGACTGGTTGCATGCGGGCTTAACGGTTTTGGACGCTTCATATCCAAATTCGGTGTATGAACAAAGCAAGACTGTGCAATTAATAAAAGGCGAAAATTGGCTTTTACATCAGGCTTTGCCCGCATTTCAATTGTTTACAGGTTTTAAAATAAAAAAACACAATTATGATCAGCAGGCGCTATTGGATTTGTTGATGAAATAAAAGAAGGAGTAAGATGAATACATTCGGACGAAAATTTAAATTATCCATTTTTGGAGAATCTCACGGAGAAGGCATAGGAATCGTAATTGATGGATGTCCGGTTGGAATTCCGCTAAAGGAAGAGGATTTTAAGGCTGATTTTGATCGGCGCCGAAGTGGTGCTCGCGGAACAACGCCTCGGCAGGAACCAGATTTGCCTAAAATTTTAAGTGGCGTTTATAAAGGTAAAACAAGTGGTGCACCAATAGCCATCGTTTTTGAAAATACAAATATCCAATCGCGCGATTATGATGAAATTCAATCTATTCCACGCCCTGGTCATGCCGATTTAACAGCTCATAATAAATACAAAGGATTTAACGACCCGCGTGGTGGTGGTCATTTTTCCGGGAGAATAACTTTAGGTTTGGTGGCTGCAGGTTATTTAGCAAAGCAGGTTTTAAAGGAGGTGAACTTCGATGCAAAAGTTATTGAAGTTGGCGGTAGCAAGGATATTGAAAAAACCATCGATAAAGCGCTCAAGGAAGGCGATTCAGTAGGTGGATTAATCGAATGCCGCATCAGTGGACTTCCTACTGGTCTGGGAGAACCTTTCTTCGATTCGGCTGAATCTTTGATTAGTCATCTAGTATTCGCTGTTCCCGCTACCAAAGGAATCGAATTTGGTTCCGGATTTGAAGCCGCTAAAATGAAAGGAAGCGAGCATAACGATGAAATTTTGGATGCCGATGGAAAAACGGCCAGCAACCATGCCGGAGGTATAAATGGGGGAATTACTAATGGAAATGATTTGGTGTTTCGTGTGGCCGTAAAGCCAACATCCAGTATTAGCAAAACGCAACATTCTTACAATCAATCAAAGAATAAAACGGAAGATTTTAATATCGTGGGTCGCCACGATGCTTGTATCGCATTGCGCATTCCCGTCATTATTGAAGCTGTTGCAGCCATTGCTTTGGCTGATTTAATGCTCATAAAAGAATAGCCCTATTATTCACTTGCAGAAACGAATGGTAAACTGCAAAAATATGCTTACTTTTATCAGCTATATAATCATAACCTTTAAAATTTAATCATGCAAAAACCTAAATTAAGTTTTTGGCAAATCTGGAACATGAGTTTCGGATTTTTAGGTATTCAATTTGGATTTGCCCTCCAAAATGCAAACGTTAGTAGAATCTTTGAAACTCTCGGTGCTAATATCGATGATATTCCCATACTGTGGATTGCGGCACCGGTAACAGGCTTGCTAATTCAGCCCATTATAGGACATATGAGCGATAATACTTGGAATCGTTTTGGTCGTCGTCGTCCCTATTTTTTAGTTGGAGCTATTTTGGCTTCTTTGGCATTAATCATTATGCCTAACGCTTCGGCTTTGTGGATGGCTGCGGGTCTATTATGGATTTTAGATGCCTCGATAAATATTTCTATGGAGCCTTTTAGAGCTTTTGTTGGTGATATGTTGCCCGACGAACAACGCACCAAGGGTTTTGCCATGCAAAGTTTTTTTATTGGGATAGGAGCTGTGGTTGGTTCGGCCTTGCCTTATATGATGACAAACTGGTTAGGAATTGCTAATACCGCTCCCGAAGGTATTATTCCACCATCGGTAAAATGGTCGTTTTATTTGGGCGCTTTTGCATTTTTTACGGCTGTGGTATGGACGGTTTTTCGAACCAAAGAATATTCTCCTGAAGAAATAGCTGCTTTTTCGAGTGCCGAAAGACAAGCGAGTACGAAAGCCTACGAAGAAAGAGATATAGCGCAAATGAAAGATGTTAAAAACAGAAAGACGAAAGTCAATTCAGGTTATGTGGCAATTCTTTTAGGTCTGATTTCTACATTTTTCTTTTATAAGATTCAAGGTGAAAAAGAACTCTATGTATTCTCTATTGGTGCTTTGGTCTTTGGTTTTATCTTTTTAGTGGCAGGAGTGATGCAAAAAAATGGAAATACCAAAAATGGTTTCTTTGAAGTCATTCACGATTTTTTCAATATGCCTAAAACAATGGTTCAATTGTCGTTTGTGCAATTCTTTTCTTGGTTCGCTCTATTTGCCATGTGGATTTATACTACATCTGCTGTAACATCGCATATTTACGGAACTTCTGATACAACCTCTGCTTTGTTTAACGAAGGAGCCGATTGGGTTGGCTTTTTATTTGCGGTTTACAATGGTGTTGCTGCCGCAGTTGCTTTTTTATTGCCGGTAATGGCCAAATACACCAATCGGAAAATAACACACTTAATTGCTTTGGTTTTGGGTGGTTTAGGTTTAATCTCGATTTACTTTTTTAAAGATCCCAATTTATTACTGATTTCGATGGTGGGTGTTGGTGTTGCCTGGGCAAGTATATTAGCAATGCCTTATGCTATCTTAACCGGTGCATTACCAGCACATAAGATGGGAATTTATATGGGAATATTTAATTTCTTTATCGTAATCCCCCAAATTGTTGCCGCGAGTATTCTGGGCTTTTTTACACGTCATTTATTTGATGGACATGCTATTTATGCCTTGGTTTTGGGTGGAATATCAATGATTATTGCCGGATTTTTAACGCTTATAGTAACGGATAAAAAGGGATAGATTTTAGTCGAGTTTGCAGTACTTTTAATTTAGCTATACGTGTTAATATTGTAAAATTTGCACTACCGTATATTTTTTTGTATATTTGTACGTGTGATCCAAAACTTGTGTAATGAATGCTAAATTAACCTTAACGATCGATCAATCAGTAATTTTGAAAGCGAAGGCTTACGCTAAAGATCAAGAGCGGAGCTTATCAGATTTAATAGAGAATTATTTGAAGAGTTTAACAAGAGAGCAAGATGTTGCAGAAGAACTTACTCCAATTGTAAAATCACTTCTCGGAAGTTTTAATACCCCAGATGATTTTGATTACAAAGCTGAGTTGTCAAAAGGTTTATCCGAAAAATATTTGCGATGAAACGGATACTTATTGATACCGATGTAATTCTTGATTTCTTCTTCGATCGACAACCTTTTTCAAAAGATGCCGCCCTTCTATTGAGTTTATGTGAAAATAAACAAATAGAAGGCTATATAACGCCTGTTATAATTAGTAATACCTGCTATTTGTTACGTAGAATTGCAAAACACGAAAAAGTCATTGAAAAACTTAAACTCTTGGTAAAAATTACCTCTGTACTCGACATGAATAGTCAGGTAGTTGAGAATGCGCTTCATTCAAATTTTCTCGATTTTGAAGATGCCCTTCAAAATTTTTCTGCACAGAATAAGGGTACTATCGATGTAATAATTACACGCAATGTAAAAGATTATAAAAAAAGTGAGCTTGGCGTTTTTACACCTCATAATTATCTGAAATTAATAGATGCTTAATTAATGTTGAATTACCGAAGAAGCTGAAAAAATGACTAAATCAAGCAACCCCATTATCGTTGAACAGCATTTCGCCATTTCTGTTAAGGAAGTATGGAGTGCAATTACCGAGCTCGAGCAAATGAGACTTTGGTTTTTCGAAAGTATCCCTTCCTTTGAGCCTGTGCTTGGTTTTCAAACAAAGTTTAAGGTGCAATCCGAATCGCGTACTTTTACGCATATCTGGAAAATAGTGGAGGTGGAGCCCTATAAAAAAATAAAGTACGATTGGTGTTATGCCGAATATCAAGGAAAAGGTTTGGTAACCTTCGAATTGTATGAAAAGGGAGAACAAACTATGCTTCGACTAACAAACGAAGGTTTACAAACATTTCCACAGCATATTCCGGAATTTGCACAAGAAAGTTGCCGAGGTGGTTGGGAATTCTTTATTAAGCAAAACCTGAAAAATTACCTCGAACAGAAGAATAGAATATGATTAGAGAGCTGATTCCAGAAGATGCTATACGAGTTCTTGAAATATACAAAATGGGACTCGATTCTCGGAATGCTACTTTTGAGACAGATGTGCCTTTGTGGGCAGATTGGGATTTAAAATATTTAAAACATTCGCGATTTGTTTTTATAGACAAAGGGCAAATTGTTGGATGGATTGCTTTATCACCTGTCTCGACTCGAAAAGTATATAAAGGCGTTGCTGAGATTAGTGTTTATGTTGATACGAATACACTAGGTAAAGGAATTGGCTCAAAATTAATGGAAAAAGTAATCTATTCTTCTGAAAAACAGGGTATTTGGACGTTGTATTCAAGTATATTTCCTGAGAATACGGCAACACTCAAGCTTCATAAAAAATTTGGATTTAGAGTGATAGGAACCCTAGAGAAAATCGCGCAGCTGGATGGAAAATGGCGTGATACAATCTTACTCGAGAGAAGGAATAGGAAAGTGGGCGTCGATTAGAAATCGCTTTCTTTTGTAATGTTTAAGGGATCCTTGTCTGGAATTCAATTCGTATTTATGATCTTTTCTTGATTCACGATATTGAATCGTTTATTTGATTATTATCCAATCAAAATTGCATTTTATAGTGCTTTTAGACTATCGTAAAATTACTAAGTTGATTCTATGCTACCCTTTGATAGATTTACAATAAAAATTGGTCGTAATTCTGAGGGTTTATTACAAAATATTCATGTTCAGGATAAGTCTTTGCAAAACTTTTAGAAAGGGTAGGTTTTTTCTTGATGCTCCATTTTATTTCATAAGCATTCAATATACCATCTTTTTCCTCAATATAATCAATTTCTTGTTGATCGTGTGTGCGCCAGAAGTACGAATTTGCCCATATATTATTGTAATGTAAGTATTTAAATCTTTCACTTAGAATAAAATTCTCCCATAAAGCACCAGTATCACTCCTTAATTCAAGATGATTAAAATTGGCTAAAAGGGCATTCCTGATTCCGTTATCAATAAAATAAATTTTTTTTGCACGTTTTAATTCTTTTCGTTGATTTCTGCTGAAAGCTGGAAGTCGGAATATTATATATGTTTGTTCTAAAAGTTGAATGTATTTTTCTACTGTTTGATTGTCTATTTCTAACAGGGAAGCTAGGTTATTATAAGAAATTTCAGCCCCTAATTGGAGTGCGAGAGCTTGTAATAATTTTAGTAATTTTTCTGGCTTTTTTATGTGCTCCCACATTAGGATGTCTTTATATAAATAACTGTCAGATAATTGCTTGAGAATTTCCTTTTCTTTACCCGGGTTATTTATCACATCAGGATAATAACCATAGATTAACCTATGTGGCATCATCCTGTTTTCTTCCAATAATCCGATATGTTTTACCATTTCTGAAAAAGAAAGTGGGAAAAGTTTGTACTCCCATTTTCTGCCTGTTAATGGTTCATTTATTTTATTGGCTAGTTCAAATGCAGATGAGCCTGTAGCTAAAAGCTGTATTTCGGGTATTTGATCAGTTATTAATTTTAATTTTATGCCGATATTTGATATGCGTTGAGCTTCATCTATCACGATGATTTTTTTTCCTGCAAAAATTGATTTTAATCGTATTGATGATACATTTTCAAATAGGGCGATAGTATCGACTTCATCTGCGTTGAGCCATAAAACATCTTCTTGATTTTTGGTGATTTTTTTGAGCAAGGTTGTTTTACCGGTCTGTCTTGCTCCCATAATAATAATCGCCTTCCCACCAAAGAGTTTTTTTCCTATTTCAACTTCTAAATCTCGAGTGATCATATCAAATATTTTTAGTGCAATCGCAAATATAACGTTAATATTGCGAATCAAATCACTTAATTACAAAAAAAATATTTTTTTAACGCTGTTGGTTTGAAATCCAAAGGATGAATTCCTCGTAGTACATTTTGTATTTCCAAAGAAAAATTGGTAAAAGTTCCTTCGTTTCAATAGTATTCTAATTTAGCATTTAACTAGTAAGTCTATAATTTCTCTGGTACGATAATGAACTGAAATTATTTATTCAATCTGATTCTGAGTCCTACTGAGCTTACCAAAGTTGGCGAAGTAAAGTCGAGGAATCTATTGGGTCAAATTTCCTGCTTTTTGGGCTAGATTAAATAGAAATTCTTCGTTGATATCTTGCTTGCTTGCTTGCGATGCGGTTGTTCGTAATAAAATATATGATTAATATATAATCATTATTGCATTTCATATTGCTTTTATACTATCTTAAAGCTGTTAAAAAAGATTAGATATTAATCAATGATACTTCAAGCTCATTCGTATTATAGCCTGCGCTACGGAACACTTTCTGTTGAACGATTGCTTGCACTTGCAGCTCAAAAATGGTATAAAAAATTTGTGCTGACTGATATTAACAACACTACAGGTGCAATCGACTTTGTAAAGCAATGCAAAGAACTTGGAATTGATCCTGTTGTTGGCGTTGATATTCGCAATGCTGATGATTTGATGTATTTGCTGATCGCAAAAAATAGCAAGGGACTTTATGCTATCAATCATTTTTTATCCGAGTGCCATTTGACTAAAAAACCTTATCCTTTAATTCCGCCCCGCTTAGAGCAAGTCGTGGTGGTTTATCCTTTTGAAAAGAAAAGGGATAATAATCTGGCTGATAATGAATTTATTGGTTTACGGCGCGATCAATTAAACCAACTTGCTTTTTCGCCGCTGGCCAAGAAAAAAAGCAAATTGCTTCTATTGCAAAATGTTGTTTTCGAAACGAAGAACGAATTTGAATTGCATCGCTATTTGCGTGCCATCGATCACAATTGTTTGCTTTCTAAGCTCAAAGAAGAAGAGCAAGCCAATTTGCAGGATGATTTTCCGACTCAAGATGCATTAGTACAGTATTTTTCTGCTTATCCTGAATTGATTGAAAACACAGAGGCTTTGCTCGCCGAGTGTTCGATGGATTTTGATTTCAAGAGCGTTAAAAATAAGGCCACTTTTACAGGAAATCGGAAAGATGATAAAGCTTTATTGAAGAAATTGGCTTATGATGGCTTTCAGTACCGATACAAAGCAGATCACTTGGGAGCTGAAAGTCGTTTACGACACGAACTGGAAATAATCGATCAGTTGGGTTTTTCGGCTTATTTTCTAATTACTTGGGATGTTATTCGCTATTCCATGTCGCGTGGATTTTACCATGTAGGGCGGGGTAGCGGCGCCAATAGTGTAGTGGCTTATTGTTTAAAAATAACCGATGTCGATCCAATAGAACTCGATTTGTATTTTGAGCGTTTTCTAAATCCCAAACGTACTTCGCCTCCCGATTTTGATATCGATTATTCGTGGAAAGAACGTGATGAAGTAATCGATTATATTTTTAAACGCTATGGGAGAGAGCATACAGCTTTGCTTGGAACCATAAGCACATTTAAAGGCAAATCGATTTACCGCGAATTAGGAAAGGTTTTTGGTTTGCCAAAAGAGGAAATCGATCGGCTTATCAAATATCCCAACGATAATCAGAATAGAAATGAGATTACGGATGAAATGCATCGTCTTGCTGCATTGATGAAAGATTTTCCCAATTCGCGAAGCATTCATGCCGGAGGAATTCTTATATCAGAAAAACCCATTAACTATTATGGAGCTTTGGATCTCCCTCCAAAAGGTTTTCCAACCATTCAATGGGATATGTATGTGGCCGAAGATATTGGTTTTGAGAAACTGGATATTCTGAGTCAACGGGGAATTGGACATATTAAAGAAGCTGCCGAAATTATTCTTGAAAACCAAAAAATAAATGTGGATGTTCACGCTATTCAGGAGTTTAAGCGTGATAAGAAAGTAAAAGAGCAGCTGCGCAAAGGCGATACAATTGGTTGTTTTTATGTAGAAAGTCCTGCTATGCGTGGCTTATTAAAAAAATTGCGCTGCGATAATTACCTGAGTTTGGTAGCGGCAAGTTCTATTATTCGGCCCGGCGTGGCTAAATCAGGAATGATGCGTGCCTATATCGAGCGCTTTCATCAACCCGATAAGATTGAATATTTGCATCCGGTGATGGAAACTCAATTGAAAGAAACCTATGGCGTAATGGTTTATCAGGAAGATGTACTTAAAGTTTGTCATCATTTTGCTGGATTGGATTTGGCCGATGCCGATGTTTTGCGTCGCGCTATGAGCGGCAAATACCGTAGCAAAAAAGAGTTTCAACGTATCGTCGATCGCTTTTTTTCGAATTGCGAAGCACGGGGCTATTCCGATGAGCTGACGAAAGAAATTTGGCGACAGATAGAATCTTTTGCAGGCTATTCTTTTTCTAAAGCGCATTCAGCTTCTTACGCCGTAGAGAGTTTTCAGAGTTTGTTTTTAAAAGCACATTATCCTTTAGAATTCATCACGGCAGTAATTAATAATTTTGGCGGGTTTTATCATTCTTGGGTCTATTTTAACGAAGCAATAGTGGCCGGAGCCAATGTGCAGCTTCCTTGCATAAACCATAGCAATTATAAAACCCGTTTGATGGAAGAAACCATTTATATGGGTTTTATTCATATTCAAAACCTGGAAGCCAATCTTGGAAAAGCCATTCAAAAAGAACGTGAGCTCCACGGCCAATTTATCGATTTACCCGATTTTGTTCAGCGAATGCAAATAGGCAAAGAACAAATGGTATTATTGATACGTGTTGGAGCTTTTCGATTTTCGGGAAAACCCAAAGCCGAATTATTGTGGAATATGCAATTGCTTGTTAATAAAGCGAATAAACAATACAATGGACAAGCTTTGTTTAAAATGCCGCTTAAAGATTATCGTTTGCCTAATTTTGTTTATTCTCCGCTCGAAGATGCTTATGATGAAATAGAACTTTTGGGTTTTTCGATCAGTTTAAGCGCCTTTGATTTACTAAAAACGTCCTTTCGGGGTGAGATTCTAGCTAAAGATTTGATCCATAATCTGGGTAAAAGAGTGCGTATGATTGGCAATCTGGTTACGTATAAAAATGTACGTACTGTGCGAAAGGAATTGATGCATTTTGGTACTTTTCTGGATAAAGAGGGTCAGTTTTTCGATACCGTAAATTTCCCGATTAGTCTTAGAAATTATCCTTTTCGGGGCTATGGACTTTATTTGATCTTGGGAAAAGTGGTCGAAGAATTCGGATTTCCCAGTATTGAAGTAGAAAAAATGGCGCGTTTGCCTATTCAAGAAGATACGAGAGCGTAAATTTAATCCCGACACAAAAAACCTCCTTCAGAAATTCATCCAAAGGAGGTTGTTGAAATTATAATTTAAAATTTTTAGTGATGTTCGGCATGAGCGGCAGCGGCATGCTCAAGAGGAGCATGTATAGCTTCCAAAGTATGCGTGTAATCTACGTAGGCAGCCACATAGGCTCTTCCTTTTTCCAGAGATTCAGACTGTACTTTTGATAATTCCATCAGCTTATTGTACTTTTCTTTTACCACTTTTTCGATATGCGCGGTAAATTTGCTCGTTAAATCGTCGATATCACCCGTTTCGATGGCATGATCAGCCATTTTAACAATCTGACTTGTATTACCTGCCGGTTTCAAACCTGTATAAGGAGCGCCTTCTCCGGCTCTATGAATGCGAACCAAAGTCTCGAAAAAATACTTTTCGACGATCTGATAAATTTCTTTGTCGCCATTTCTGAGCTTATACGTTTTGTTAAACAAGTTGGTAATTTCTCCTTCATCTTCTTGCTCAACCCATTTTAGAATGATATTTACATTATTGGTCTCTAGTGCTTTAACAGCATCTTTTATCACCGGTCCATCATAAGAATCGCAATGCGCAAAGCTCAGGTTTGCGCTTAGAAAGAAAATAGAGAAAAATAGCGTAGCTATTACTTTAAAATTCAACTTGCTTGTTAATTTGTTCTGCTTTTTAAAACTTTTTGTTTTCATTTTATTACGTTTTTTAAATTAATACTTGATTTTAATCTTTTTAATTGTTGCTGATGGCCAGTTCTTGTACTTTTGCTTCGAATTCGAGCAAGGCGGAATACGCTTTTGTTCCATGAACAACTGCCGGACCACCTCCCATATATATGGCCGTTCCTATTGTTTCAACAATTTCGTTATGCGTTGCCCCACTTTTCATCGCATCTTTAATATGCATTGTAATACAACCCATACATTGCGCATTGATGGAAATCCCCAGTGCTATTAATTCTTTGTATTTCGATTTTAAAGCGCCATCTTTAGACCCAATTTGATGCACTTTTGAAAAAGCGCCCATCAATTCAGGATTTTCTTTTGCATACTGACCTATCATTTCTACAGTTTCAGTATAGAGTTCTGAATAATTTTTTGTCATGATATTATCTCCTTTTTTACTTTTAATTTTTTTCGATGAATTATTTTAGGACAAAAGTAGTGTGGAATGCAGGGTCAATCGCTCTAACCGATACATTGGGACGTAAAAAAGACTGTTTAAAGGTGCTTACCGATAAATCGATACCTAATAAGATATAAATCCGATTATTTGCTTATTAAATGGAAGCGGATTTAAATTGAGAAGGGGTTTGATTTGTAAATTTTTTAAAGATCCGGTTAAAGGCAGATTTTGAATTAAAACCACAATCGAGGGCAATGCCTAAAAGCGAGAAATTTTCGAAACGGGGGTCTTTAAGTTTTGTTTTGACTTCTTCTACACGGTATTTATTTACAAAATCGAAGAAATTTACATTGAACTTATCGTTTATTATCTGCGATAAATAATGCGAAGAAATGTCTATTTCAGCGGCCAATTGAGGTAGGGTTAAATTAGCGTTAAGAAAAGGTTTCGACGACTCCATATACCGGTTTAATTTTTCGACATATTCCTCTGCCTTTTCATCAGTTAATAGAGAATGCGCATATTTCATTTTATTTTCAGGCAAAAGAAAAGGCTCTTTGCTCGAAACCAATGTAAAAACTTCTCTTTGCTTTAAACCAAAATAGCCAATCAGAATAACAAAAACAGAAAGTGAAAGAAAAAGGCCATCCGTACAAAAAACCATCGAAAACAGATTGAAAACATGGTGGATTACTGTAATGATAATCAGCGCAGTCCATACCACTCCGAAAATATAGATAAGCTTTCTAAGCCACTCCAAATTAATCAGTTCAGAGAAAGAAAAATTGTTAAATATATTGATATCGTGTTTTTTCAGCACTTTAATTGATAGGACAAAATAAAAAGGACCTGATAAGGCAGTAATGATTAAAAACAGAATAAACAAAAGCGGTGGACTATGATCTAGGTGCACAGTTTTCAGACTAATGGTTTTTGATACCTCTGGAAAAAAAGAACAAATAAACAGATAGAGGTTAAATAAGAGGAAAGGAAGCAGATGGATAAGATATTTTTTATCAAAAATGGACTGATGATTAACCAAAGCCGA
>JAFGHU010000071.1 GCA_016929955.1 Bacteroidales bacterium
AATATTAATAAAGCGCAAAGATACTCTTATAAATTACAATCAATCATTTTTTTTAGGAAATTTAAGCTTAAAAAGTTAAGGTCTTTAACGGAAATTCGCTATATTTCTGATTTATAACATTTTATACATTTATAATTTATTAAAAAAAAGACCTTAAAAAACCATCCGATTGAGATAAGTAAGTGATATATTAGAGGATACGTTTAAAAATAGATCAATTGCTTTATAAATCGCTATTAAAAATTAGATAAATTGATAATGTAAATAGTGAGCTCTGCATGTCTTCTTCTTTTGAAATAGCTCCATTTTCTTGTGAATTGCTTTACCTAAGGGATGCCTTTGGCACGATTTGTATCTTTGAATTGGAGCGAAGCGGAAATCATAAGCGCCTACTAGAATTATGACGCGAATAAATATTGAACACAGTAGTTTCTAAATCAACACCCCAAACTTTTTGATTTTATTTGAAATTTCTATGGATGCTTCTTATTTATCATTTCTGAGTTTGATATTTGGCTCAAAATAAATTTATCTATCTAAAAGGTTTACTTCGAGCTTGTAATTTCGTATATTTATAAAAAAATTGGAGGAATTATGAACCATATTGACCTGGATTGTGTATTTGTCGGAACCATGATTAATGCAAATTATTTAAAAGGAATTCTAAAACAAAATGGCATTGAATGCATCATTCGCGACTTTCTTCAGGAAAGTTCAATTGCCGGATATGCGGCCGCAAGTACAGAAAATGCAGCCAAAGTTTTTGTAGATGAATTAGATTATGAACGTGCCGAAGAAATCGTTTTTTCTCTTTTTGATGAAGTCTAAAAATTTTGATTTGTTTTTTTGCAGGCAAAACCATTTCGCACAATATTTAAATTACTGAATACCTGTTATTTTCAATGGCAAAAAATAAAAACTGCTCAATTGCTCAAGCATTTTATTTCTGTTATTTACGCGCCTATTTTTTTGATGCTTGAAGAATTATCCGTATTCTTACACTCATTTTTAAGACTAAGCGACCAAATCTAACGTGAAAAAAACAAATTTAAAACTCTGGGAAGCTTTCCTTCCAGTCATCATCTTAATCGGAATGCTCGCCTTTAATGTTTATGTTTATGGCAGTGATGCCTTGAGTGGCAGTAACCAATTTATTCTTTTATTAGGAGGTGCTGTGGCAGCCATTGTTGGTTTCGCTCATAAAATATCATACCGAAAAATGATTGGCGCCGTGGCTGAGAATTTAAAATCGACCAGTGGAGCAATTATTATCTTGCTAATGGTTGGAGCATTAGCCGGCACTTGGTTGGTAAGCGGAATTATTCCGGCCATGATTTATTATGGATTGCAAATGCTTAATCCATCAATATTTTTGCCGGCAACCGTGTTAATCAGTTCTTTCATCTCGATTGCTACAGGTAGCTCTTGGACAACCTCAGCAACAATCGGTATCGCTTTTATGGGAATTGGAAGCGCGCTTGGATTCCCGCCTGCAATGGTGGCCGGCGCTGTGCTTTCGGGCGCGTATTTTGGCGATAAAATGTCGCCCATGTCCGACACTACAAATCTGGCTCCCGCAATGGCCGGAACAGATTTGTTTACCCACATCAGATATATGATGATCACCACTATCCCAACTTATATTATTACGCTTATTGTTTTTGTTATTTTAGGTTTAAACATGGATATTGTTGGTGAAGCTAATGTAAACGATATATCAGAAGCTATAAAACAAACATTTCAGATAAATGGATGGTTATTTCTGGTGCCGGGATTAGTCATACTGCTCATTATCTTAAAAACGGAACCTCTAATCGCACTGCTGGTTGGCTCTTTGGCAGGGGCTGCATTTGCTTTAATCTTTCAAATGCCGCTACTCCTCGAAATAAGTGGATTACAAACACTTGATTTTCAGAGCACTTATCGGGTTATAATGGATGCACTGACCATAGAAACAGTTATTAAAACAGACAATACAATACTCCAGGATTTATTTGTCGCCAAAGGAATGGCTGGTATGCTGCCAACCATTTGGTTGATTATTTGCGCAATGGTATTTGGAGGCGTTATGGAAGCTATTGGTGCATTATCCAGAATAAGTGAAGCTTTGCTAAAAATGGCGACTTCTATATTTGGACTTTTTGCCAGTACCGTGGCCAGCTGTGTTACTTTAAACCTCACGGCATCCGATCAATATTTAGCCATCGTTGTTCCCGGACGTATGTTTGCCAACGCCTATAAAGAAAAAGGATTAGCTCCGGAAAATTTAAGTCGAACACTCGAAGATTCAGGGACTGTAACCTCTGTATTGGTTCCCTGGAATACATGCGGAGCCTATCAATCGGGAGTTTTGGGCGTAGATACTTTAAGTTATATTCCTTATGCTGTATTTAATTATTTGAGCCCGTTTACCACATTAACAGTTGCTGCCATCCGATTTAAAATCAAAATGTTAAAGGAAGACAAGAAATAAAGCGCTCCTTTTTTCCTTAAATTATCCTATTAAATCAGGCTAAAAGCAAACTTTAAGTTTCAATATTTCTTTGTAATTTGCAAGCGTAAATCATTTCATTGCAAAACATATGCTTACTTTCTATATAAACAATCAAAAAATTGAATATCAAGGCGATATCAATAAAACACTTCTATCTTATTTACGAGATGATTTACAGATTACATCTGCTAAAGACGGCTGCTCAGGACAAGGAACTTGCGGTGCTTGTATGGTAAATATCAATGGAAAAGCTAAATTGGCCTGCCTCAGCAAACTCTCTAAACTGCAAGATGCCCGTATTCTTACTTTGGAGGGATTGGAAAAAAATAAAGCCGAAACAATTGCCGGTGCATTGGTTGAAAAAGGAGCAGTACAATGTGGCTTTTGTACTCCCGGCATCATTATGTCAACGGAGGTTTTATTAACTAACAAAGCACAACCCTCCAAACAAGAAATCGAAAAGGCGCTCAAACCCCATCTTTGTCGTTGTACGGGTTATGTAAAAATTATTGAAGGCATTGAATATGCAAGTACCTTAATCAAACAAAACAAAGCTCCAAATCTCGATTTTGAACAAAAAGGCATTGGTCAATCATTGCCCAAATACAAAGGATTGGAAACAGCACTCGGAAAACGGCATTTTGTAAACGATATGCATATTGCGGGCATGCTGCACGCAGCTCTGCGATACAGCGATCATCCAAGAGCAAAAATAATTGCCATCAATAAATTCGAAGCTGAAAAAGTGCCCGGTGTTATTCGGATTTTTACGGCCAAGGATGTTCCGGGAAATTTAAAAACGGGCTTAATCTATCCCGATTGGCCATTAATGATACCCTGCGGCTCTACAAGTAATTATATAGGCGATGTTATAGCCGGAGTTGTTGCCGAAACCGAAGAAATTGCGCGAAAAGCAGCTAAACTCATCCAAGTTGAGTATGAAATTTTAGAACCTGTAACGGATATGCATCGTGCGATAAAAACTGATGCAATTAGGGTGCATGCAGATCGTGATAATTTACTCGCAAAAACGCGAATAAAAATTGGCAAATCATTTACTGAATTTAAAAAAGAAGCCGCTTTTAGTGCCAGTGGTATTTTCGAAACCCAAAGAATAGAACACGCATTTCTTGAAACAGAAACGGCTATTGCCAATCCGGCAGGAAAAGGCGTTCATATCTTCTCCGGAGGACAAGGAGTTTATGTTGAACGTAGCTTAATAGCATCTATGCTTGGACTAGCTGAAAATCTGGTTCAAATTACGCTAGTCCCTTCGGGCGGTGGATTTGGAGGAAAAGAAGATTTAACGGTGCAAGGCCATGTTGCACTTTTTGCCTTTTTACTTCAAAAACCGGTTAAGCTGCATCTTTCCCGCGAAGATTCTTTACGTATGCATCCAAAGCGCCATCCGGTTTATATGGATATGCAACTGACAGCCACGAAAGAAGGAAAACTCAGCGGAATAAAACTTTATGCCGTTGGAGATACCGGTGCTTACGCTTCTGTTGGAGATAAGGTTTTGGAGCGCGTTGCCGGACATGCAACGGGTGGTTATTATGTGCCAAATGTTGATATTGAAGCACTTACCGTTTATACAAATAATATTCCTTGTGGTGCTATGCGTGGTTTTGGAGCTAATCAGGTGGCCTTTGCACTTGAAAGTTTGGTTGATGAGCTATGCGAAAAAGGAGGATTTGATCGTTGGAAATTTCGCTACGATAATGCATTAAGAGAAGGATTAAGCACATCAACAGGTCAAGTATTGGAAAAAGGTGTTGGAATTCAAGCGTCTTTACTCGCCGTAAAAGAGGAATTTTATGCGAATAGATATACCGGTTTAGCCTGCGCCATTAAAAATTCGGGCGTAGGAAACGGAATGATTGACGAAAGCAAAACCATTATAAAAATCGTTGCAGAAAATAAGATTATCATTCATCACGGATGGACAGAGATGGGGCAAGGCATTCACAATATGGCCATTCAAACACTTTGTCAAGAAACCGGACTAAATGCTGATATAATGGATGTTGTGGTCGATACAACACTTGAAATCCCAACAGGGATGACGACGTCTTCACGCGCAACTGCTTTACTTGGAAATGCAATTATAGATGCGGCAAAAAATTTAAATAAAGATCTGAAATCAAAGACCTTATCCGAATTAATTGGGAACATTTATTTTGGGGAATATAGCGTAGATTGGACCACTAAGCCAGGAAGTAAAACCAAAAAACAAATTACGCATTACTCCTATGGATATGCCGCACAGCTGGTTATATTAGATGAAAAAGGAAAGATTACTAAAGTTGTTGCAGCACACGATGCCGGAAAAATTATGAATCCTACCTTGTTTACAGGTCAAATTGAAGGCGCAGTCCATATGGGCTTAGGTTATGCGCTCTCCGAAGATTTTCCGATGGAAAATGGATATCCAAAAAGTCTCAAACTTAAAGATGTTGGTGTTTTAAGAGCTCACAAGGTTCCTGAAATTATAGTTAAAGGCGTTGAAGTTACCGATCCTGTAGGACCTTACGGTGCCAAAGGCGTTGGTGAAATCGGATTGGTTCCAACAGCAGCAGCGGTTGCTAATGCTTTTTATCAATTCGATAAAATTAGACGATATAAATTGCCGCTACAAAAAATAAGTACTAAAAAATAAACGGGCGAATATTGGAACAAATATTTTGGTGCTATTTGATGGATTCGTGTTTTAGTGGCATAATTATTTCGCCACCAAGGCACAAAAACACCAAAACGCACCAAAAAAAGACAAATAGCAAGATCGATTTAAACTTAGACAAAGTCTTAATTACCGAAAGAATTTAATTGATGATATCTGTAAATAAAGAGCAAACCAAAAAAATTGGCGAAATTGTAAAAACACTGGAATTCAGACCATCGTTTTACGAGCGTGATTTTATTCAAATCGATTCTCCTCTTAAAATGGCTATGCATTTTTATGCTGTAGGAATTTGCCACCAAACCTATGTATTAGCAAATCCAAAACTGAATCTTTTTGGGTGGGACTTTATGGAATATGGTTTTCTGGATATGCTTATAAACGCACCAAATTTGCTTATCGCCAGTGAGCTTGTTAAACTATCAAATCAAGAACTAATCGAAAAAATAAAGCCATTTTTTGCCGAAGATCATCTCCCAGAAAAATGCACGCTCGACACACTGGAAGAACGCGCTCATCTATGGCTGAATATGGCCCAAGGATTAGTAATGCATTTCGATGGAAAAATTGAAAACCTCTTTCTTCAATCCGATTGGCAAAAAACACAAAATGCAGAAAGTTTATATAAACTTTTGCGCGTATTCGAAGCTTATTCCGATCCACTCCAAAAGAAATCGGGCGTCTTTCTAAAATTGATAGCGGATGCTAATTTGGTAAATCTCGACCAACTAACCCATGTTATTCCAATTATGGACTATCACATGCAACGAGTTTTACTCAGAACGGGATGCGTTGAAGTGAACGATAAAAGCCTAAAAGAAAAATTACAAAATCGCAAACCAATTTCTAACGACGAACCGCTTCGAAAAGCTTGTATTGAAGCCATGGATATCATCGCTAAAACAGCTCATTATCATCCATTTAAGATGAATGACGTTTTTTATACTCTTGGCCGGAGTTGTTGCAACGAAGCTACATTATGCCGAACCCATTCCTGCGAAAAATCGCCTTGCACACTTACCAGAGCGGTATATCTGGAGACCCATGAATCCTGCATTTTTCAAGAAATTTGCAAAGGAGCAACAGATGATGATTATCATCAATACTGGCAACCACAAATACAGACTCATTTTTATTGATTTCTTATTCCGCTCATTTTTATATATTTGGTTAATCAAAAAACCAATCTATGAAAAAATTTACCATTATTTCTCTGTCTATTCTTCTAGGCTTGGCCATTTTATTGGTCATTGGCTGGATATATTTAAAATCTACAGCTCCTGTTTATAAAGGGGAACTCCAACTAAGCGGGTTACAGCAAGAAGTGAAAATTACCTACGACGAATTCGGTGTTCCCTACATCGAAGCACAAAATGCCCATGATGCTTATTTTGCCATGGGATACACACATGCTCAAGAACGCTTGTTTCAAATGGAAATGATACGCAGGCTTTCGTCCGGCAAATTGGCTGAAATATTAGGCCCGGATTTAATTCCTGTCGATAAAAGTATGCTAGCTCTTGGCATCCGCGCCATGGGCGAAAGATCGGCAAAAAAATATTTTAGCACTATTGATGCGCCATTTAAAGAAACTTCAATGGCCTATTTAGATGGAATAAACGCGTTTATTGACAAGGATAATTTACCTGCTGAATTTATATTAATGGGTTTTAAACCTATGCATTTTACTCCGGCTGATATTTACACGACGATTGGATATATGTCACTGACTTTTTCTCTGGCATTAAATCAAGACCCATTAATAACAAAAATAAATGAATCCTTAGGCAATACGTATTTGATTGATTTAGGCATTGATTCCGCAAGTATCACCCTAAATTTTCCTGATGAAGATATTCAGGTGCTTACAGGCATCAACCAATCTTATCAAAACATTTTCGATCAAATTCCGGTTCCCGTTTGGGAAGCCTCAAACAATTGGGCAATAAGCGCAAAGCGTTCGAAATCAGGAAAAGTATTATTGGCAAATGATACACATATTGCCTATGCGCAACCATCGGTTTGGTACGAAGCCGTTATCAATTACCCCGGTTTTACTATGGCAGGCTATTATTTAGCCGGAGTTCCTTATGCTGTAATGGGGCATAATGATCACATGGGTTGGGGATTAACGATTTTCCCTTTCGATAATATGGATTTATACCGCGAAAAGCAAAATACAGAAAACGACAATCAATATTGGGTTAACGATCATTGGGAAAACTACCAAAGTACAGCATATACTATTGCTGTTAAAGGAGAAGAAGATGTGATCTACAATCTGCGATCCACAAGACATGGCCCCATTTTAAATGATGTTTTTCCTGATGTTGCAGTGTTTGGCGATCAACCAATAAGTTTGTGGTGGGCGCTTCACCATATCGACTCAGAGTCGGTTGAAGCTTTGTATCAATTTAATACGGCTAAAAATTTTGAAGAATTTAATGCGGCAATTGATAAAGTCGATTTACTCGGCTTAAATATTGTGTATGGCGATACCGAAGATAATATTGCCTGGTGGGGCACCGGTAAAATTCCAAAAAGGCCAAAACACGTTAACCCAAGCCTTATTCTGGATGGAGCAAGTGGAAACAACGAAGTTTTAGGATTTTATCCCATCAATAAAAACCCAAAAAGTATCAATCCGGAAAATGGTTTTGTTCATACGGCAAATAATGCTCCTCCCCGAGTGGATGGCGTATTTTATCCCGGCTATTATTATCCCGGAATTCGAGCCAACCGCATAGAAACACTCTTTGAATCAGAAGAACTTTGGGATATTGAGTCTATGAAAATCATTCAAAATGACCATTTTGGCGAACGCGACTATTATATAGTGCAGCGGGTTTTGCTTCCCCTTTTGAATTCAGCAAACGAAAGTGAAACGTATTCAAAAACCATTGAAGCGCTTAAAAACTGGGACGGCAATACAGATATAAACTCCACAGGAGCTGTAATTTACAACCAGTTTTTATATTTCGCACTCGAAGGATTGGCTAAAGATGAAGTAGGTGTAGCCGATTTCGAGAAATTCGCAAATTCACTTCTTTTAAAAAGCAATATCGATCGCATTTTTAACGATCCAGCATCTGTTTGGTGGGACGATATTAGCACACCGGAAATCAAAGAAACACGAAACAACATCTTAAAAATCGCTTATGATAAAAGTATTGCGGCCTTAGAAAAACAATTGGGCGCCGATGTAAACTCCTGGAAATGGGGCGAAGTGCATACCCTAACGCATATCCATCCCATTGGAAGAAAAGCTCCTTTCGATAAAATTTTTAATGTCGGACCTTTTCCTAAATCGGGAAGTAATGAAGTGGTTGATAAAGAAGCTTTTGATTATAATGCCGATGGTGTATATCCTGTAAAGTCAGGACCTGCCATGCGTTTGCTAATGGATTTTGCAAAACCCGATGAAGCGCTCACTATTATACCAACGGGTCAATCAGGAAATATTATGAGTCCACATTATGCAGACCAAGCCGAAATGTTTGTTAATGGAGAGTACAGAACTATCTTTTTAAACGCCGAAAATTTTAAAAACAAAGCTGTACTTAGGCTAAAACCTGAATAGTTTTTATCAGTGAAATGTACACTTCGGCTTCGCTCAGTGTACGCTGCTCATCGAGCGAAGCCGAGATGAAAAGCACAACTTCTGTACTCGCTCAGTGTACGCTGCTCATCGAGCGAAGCTGAGATGAAAAGTACAACTTCTGTACTCGCTCAGTGTACGCTGCTCATCGAGCAGAGTCGAGATGAGTGATTATATTAGGTTCATATAGCTAAAAATAAAAACCATGAAAGGTTATATGTATATTTTACAATGCTCAAACGGTGCTTACTACACAGGAAGCACAATAAATCTTGAACGTCGCTTAAAGCAACATCAAAACGGAGAAGGTGCAAATTTTCACGCAAACATTTGCCTGTTGAATTGGTATATTTTGAAGAATTTCAAAGAATTGACAAAGCTTTTTATAGAGAAAAACAAGTTCAAAAATGGAGCAGAAGCAAGAAAGAGGCGCTGATTAAAAACACTCCTGAGAAGTTACATAAACTTGCAGCTTGTCAAAACAAAAGCCATTACTTGCGGCGGCGTTCGTATCGGCTTCGATCTGTCAAGCTTCAGTTCTTATATAAAAAGTAGTAGACTTTTTATTATCATTTAGTAGGCGTACTTCATCTTTGGATTTTGTACATTTCGGCTTCTTGTAGGGTACACTTCGACTTCCCTCAATATACGCCGATCATCGAGCGTAGTCGAGATGAAAAGTACACTTCGGCTTCGCTCAGTGTACATTGCTCATCGAGCGAAGCCGAGATGAGCCGAGAAATGTCAACCTGCAAAATATTTTTTTGAAGAAATGCTTCCATTTTATTATGTTTGCATAATGAATTTTGCACATCAAAATTTAAAAACCAAACACCTATACAATGATTCCAAAAAAAGCCTATCAACCTACAAATCATATTCGAATAATTACAGCGGCCTCTTTATTCGACGGCCACGATGCTGCTATTAATGTGATGCGCCGCATTATTCAGTCGAGCGGTGCCGAGGTTATTCATTTGGGTCACAATCGATCCGTACAAGAAATTGTAGATTGTGCCATTCAAGAAGATGCGCAAGCTATTGCTATTACTTCTTATCAAGGTGGCCATATCGAATTCTTCAAATATATGTATGATTTGTTGCACGAAAAAGGGTGTGGACATATCAAACTATTCGGAGGTGGTGGAGGTGTTATTCTCCCCACGGAGATTGAAGAATTGCACGCTTATGGAATCACACGCATTTATTCGCCCGACGATGGAAGAACGATGGGTTTGCAAGGTATGATTAATGATCTATTAGAGCAATCCGATTATCCTACCGGAAAAGACATTCAAATAGATTTCACTAAAATTCAAAATCAAGACAAACATCATATTGCACAGCTTATTTCAGCAGCAGAAAATTATCCCAATGAATTTCAATCTCAATTTCAAGAAATTCAAGCGAATTGCGAATCGATAAAAACACCCGTAATAGGAATTACTGGTACGGGCGGTTCAGGAAAATCTTCTTTGGTAGATGAATTGGTTCGTCGCTATTTAGAAGATTTTACCGATAAAACCATTGCTATTATTTCGGTCGATCCTTCGAAAAGAAAAACCGGAGGGGCTTTACTTGGCGACCGAATTCGTATGAACAGCATCAACAATTCGCGTGTTTATATGCGTTCATTGGCCACACGACAAGCTAATTTGGCCTTATCGCGCTATGTACACGATGCACTCTGTTTGGTTAAAAATGCAAAATTCGATTTGATTATTCTCGAAACCTCTGGAATTGGCCAGTCGGATACTGAAATTACAGAACACAGCAGCTTGAGTTTGTATGTTATGACGCCGGAATATGGCGCCGCCACACAGCTGGAAAAGATTGATATGCTCGACTTTGCCGACTTTATCGCATTAAACAAGTTCGATAAAAGAGGAGCTTTAGATGCTTTGCGCGATGTAAAAAAACAATATGCCCGCAACCATCAGCTTTGGGATGCAAAACCAGAAGACTTACCCGTTTTCGGTACCGTGGCCTCTTCTTTTCACGATCCCGGGATTGTTGAGCTTTACAAAGCTATAATGCTCAAAATAAACGATTTGGTTCCCGGAAAATTTGTTTCACACTTAATTAAAGACAAAATTGTACCGGAAAAGAATTTTATTATCCCTCCTCACCGTACCCGTTATCTTTCTGAGATTTCTGAAACCATACGTCATTATAATCAATGGACAGAAGAACAAGCCGATATTGCACAGCGACTTTATGGTTTAAAATTAGCCACTATTGAACTGGAAAAATCCTATACTGATAAAACGATTATCGCTGAATTACAAGAAAAATACGCTGCATTAGAACTCGATCTTGACGGGAGAAATAAACTTATTCTGGATACCTGGAAAGAAAAAACAGAAAAATTTTCCAATCCCAATTATGCCTACAAAGTACGAAACAAGGAAATAAAAGTAGAAACAAAAGTAACTACACTTTCCGGGCTGGAAATCAATAAAATAGCACTTCCTAAATATAAAGCCTGGGGCGATATTTTAAAATGGAATTTGCGCGAAAATGTACCGGGAGAATTTCCTTACGCCGCAGGTGTTTTTCCATTCAAAAGAGAAGGCGAAGATCCAACCCGAATGTTTGCCGGAGAAGGCGGACCGGAACGCACAAATAAGCGCTTTCATTATGTTTCGCACGGACTTCCGGCCAAGCGCTTATCCACAGCTTTCGATTCTGTAACGCTATACGGCGAAGATCCTGATCGTCGACCTGATATTTACGGTAAAATTGGCAATTCCGGAGTTTCCATTGCCTGCTTAGATGATGCTAAAAAACTCTATTCAGGATTTGATTTAGCGAACCCTATGACCTCCGTTTCTATGACGATAAACGGACCTGCTCCTATTATGGTCGGTTATTTTATGAATGCTGCCATCGATCAGCAATGCGAAATCTATATCAAAGAAAATGGACTTGAAAAAGAAATTGAAGCAAAAATAAAAGCGATTTATAAAAAGAGAGGGACAAACCGACCTGCTTATCAGGAAAAACTACCGGAAGGAAATAATGGTCTGGGACTTATGCTTTTAGGTGTAACAGGCGATATGGTTTTACCAAATGAAGTATATGAAAAAATAAAGCGCGAAACGCTTTCCAAAGTTCGAGGCACAGTTCAAGCTGATATTTTAAAAGAAGATCAAGCCCAAAATACCTGCATATACTCTACCGATTTTTCTTTAAAATTGATGGGCGATGTTCAACAGTATTTTATCGATCATAATATTAATAATTTTTATAGCGTTTCTATTTCGGGATATCATATTGCGGAAGCGGGAGCAAATCCAATTACTCAGTTGGCATTGACCTTGGCCAACGGATTTACTTACGTCGAATATTATGTTTCGCGAGGTATGGATATTAATAAATTTGCGCCCAACCTTTCTTTCTTTTTTAGTAATGGTATCGATCCAGAATATTCGGTGATTGGTCGCGTAGCACGATTGATATGGGCTAAAGCGATGAAACTAAAATTTAAGGCTAACGATCGCTCGCAAAAACTCAAATATCATATTCAAACTTCCGGGCGTTCTCTACACGCACAAGAAATTGATTTTAACGATATCCGTACTACGCTTCAAGCGCTTTATGCGATCTATGACAACTGTAATTCACTTCATACCAATGCTTACGACGAAGCCATAACGACACCAACTGAAGAATCTGTACGTCGCGCAATGGCTATTCAGCTGATTATCAATCACGAGCTTGGACTGGCTAAAAATCAAAATCCATTGCAAGGCTCTTTTATTATTGAAGAATTAACCGATTTGGTTGAAGAAGCTGTAATGCTAGAATTTGATCGAATTACCGAACGAGGTGGTGTATTGGGTGCTATGGAAACTATGTATCAACGCTCTAAAATTCAGGAAGAAAGTTTGCATTATGAAAAACTAAAGCACAGCGGTGAACTTCCGATTATGGGTGTCAATACCTTTTTAAATTCAAAAGGGTCGCCGACATTAATTCCACAAGAAGTGATTCGCGCTACAAGCAAAGAAAAAGAATACCAAATAAAAATGCTTGAGCAATTGCAGAAAACCTATAAAGAGGATGCTGAAAAATTGATTCTTGATCTTAAAGATGCTGCTCGTAAAAACGAAAATATTTTTGAAACCCTAATGGAGACAACAAAAAAATGCTCTATCGGTCAGATAACCGGGGCACTTTTCGAAATTGGCGGACAATATCGGAGGAATATGTAAAAATAAATTGAGCTTGAGATTGAGATTAAGATTAAGGCTGAGATTGAGGTTTAGCTCAATTTCAACCTAAAATCCATACATTATTTCACCAGACTCACTTTCAGCATATTGGTTTTATGTGTGATATGCATTGGCGTACTCGCTACATGAATGATATAATCGCCGGCTTTTAAACAGCCTTTCTTTTTTAATATTTGAATCGATAATTCTATAGCTTGATCGATATTATTAATTTCATCAATATAAAATGCTCTTACACCCCACAGCATAGAGAGTGCGCTCATCAATTCTTTACGTCGTGTAACAGCATAAATATCCGCTTTGGGCCGATAACCCGAGATGGTTTTAGCTGTGTTTCCTTCTTCTGTAAACGTTATGATTGCTTTAGCGCCCACCCGCTCTGCCATTAAGGAAGCGCTATAACATATATTATCACGAATAAACCGAGGAGAACCTGGTACGGGAGGAACACCTCTATTGTATTTATATCGATTATTTTCAGTATATTGAATAATCTGATGCATACTTTCTATCGTTTCCACCGGAAACATACCCACTGAGGTTTCGCCACTTAGCATTACCGTATCCACACCATCAAGAACCGCATTGGCAACATCATTAGCTTCGGCACGGGTAGGACGGAAATTTGTAATCATACTTTCCATCATCTGCGTAGCTATAATCACAGGAACAGAAGCATCGATGCATTTTTCCACAATTTCTTTTTGCAAAAGCGGCACTCTATCAAAGGGCATTTCAACACCTAAATCGCCACGAGCAACCATAATGGCATCTGTTTCGGCTAAAATAGCATCCAAATTTTTTACGGCTTGCGGTTTTTCAATTTTAGAAACAACATAAATATCCTTACGTTTTCGCTTGATAAGTTGCTTTAATTCAATAACATCACTTGGTCTTCTTACAAAAGATAGCGCAATCCAATCTACATTTTGCTCAATAGCAAAAGTGGCATCTTCAATATCCTTATCAGATAAACTTGGCAATGAAATATCGGTATTGGGCAAATTAACGCCTTTAAAAGAGGATAAATTTCCGCCATAGATTACTTTGGCTACAACAGAATTTAAACGGTTGGTTTTTTGCACTTCCAGCTTTAGTTTTCCATCGTCGATTAATACAATATCACCAGCTTGCACATCTTTTGGAAATTCTTGATAACTCATATACACTTTGGAGGCTGTACCCAAACATTTTTCCGTTACAAACTCAAGCATAGAGCCATTTGTTAAAAATACTTTTCCATTCTCCATTTCACCAACTCGCAATTTAGGACCTTGTAAATCAGCTAAAATGGCGACATCGCTGTCCAGCTCCATATTTAATTCGCGAATAGTTTTTATAAGGTTCTTTGCATCCTCATAAGAACTGTGCGAAAAATTAATTCTACACACATCCAAACCGGATTCAAACATTTTGCGAAGCACCTCTTTATCGGAAGATGCGGGGCCAAGTGTGGCTATAATTTTTGTTCGTGAAAAATCTTTTCTCATAGTTACTCTATTATTCAAAAAATACGAATTCCTGAACAAAAGTAGAGAAATTGAATCATATGCAAACTCGATTTCATTTATTTCTTTGAAGTATGAATCATTTTCCGACGGTCTTAATTTTTTTTATAATTTCGTCTTTTCAAACTTGCAAAAAAGATGATTTCAAAAGAAATATTTATAGTCTATCCCGAAACAGAAACAACTAAAATTGCCATTTATCGCGGAAATAATGTCATATTCTTAAAAACGATCAAACATAAAGCTGATGATTTAGCTAAGTATCCTACCATTATCGATCAGATAGATTATAGACTACAATCTATTAAAAAAGAAATAGCTGATAATGAAATAAATACAGACACCATTGAAGTTGTTGTTGCAAGAGGAGGTTTAATAAAACCTTTAAAAAGAGCAGGTGTTTATTTGGTTAATGAGGCTATGCTTGAAGATCTTAAATCAGGTTTTCAAGGGGTTCACGAAACAAATTTAGGCGGTATTTTAGCCGATTTATTGGCCAAAAGTTTCGCCAATGCGCGAGCATTTTTAGCCGATCCCGTAGTAGTGGATGAACTCGACGAATTAGCCCGAGTTACCGGACATCCTCTTTTTACAAGAAAATCAATCTTTCATGCACTGAATCAGAAATTTGTAGCGCGAAAATATGCAAAATCGAACGCAAAGTGCTACAACGATTTACGCTTGGTCGTTGCTCATGTGGGTGGAGGTGGAACATCTGTTGCTGTGCATAAAAGAGGTCGCGTTGTGGATGTAAATCAAGCTTTTGACGGAGGAGGACCTTTTTCATTGACCAGAAGCGGTTCTTTACCCGTAGGTAAATTGATAGAAGTGTGTTTTAGTGGCAAGTATTCCGAACAAGAAATCCGGAAAATGGTTACTTCTGAGGGAGGATTAAAAGCCTATTTAGGCACGTCAAATATTCATGAAATTAATCAGCGCATAGAAAACGGAGATACAGAAGCCGAATTTTACGCCAAAGCTATGGGCTATCAAATTGCCAAATATATCGGCTCTGCCTGTGCTGCTCTCGATTTTAATGTTGATGCCATTATTCTAAGTGGTCAAATTTTTAATTATAATCGTTTTACGGAATACATTAGTTACAAAGTACAAAAAGTAGCTCCTATTGCTGTTTTTCAGAGCGTTAACGATATGGATGCCTTGGCCATGAATGCTTTCTTAGCACTTCAGGGAGAAATCGAAATTCATCATTACGAATAAAATCGGGGTTTATTGCCGGATTAACATTTGCATTCTTTTCCAAGCCGACTGTTTTGGAATAGTATTACCTTTGCATCGGATTTAAATAGAAGGAAAAAGGATGAAATTTCAAGTTGGAGATAAAGTAAAATTTTTAAACGATGTTGGTGGCGGATTTATTAGTAAAATAGAATCGCCTAGTTTGGTTTATGTAAGCACAACCGACGGATTTGAAATTCCAATTTCGACCGGAGAATTGATAAAAATAGAGGCCAAGAATGTAACAGCTAATTTTTTTGATGAAGACTTTGGCAAAAAAGAAAAATTAAGTCCTGAAGATATTCAGGAAATAGAGGAAGATGCAAAATACACAAGCTTGCTTCATAAAAAAAGCAAAGATCTTAACGAAGGGATTAGTATTGCCTTTGTTCCTCAAGATCAATTGCGTACATTATTCGGCTTAATCGATATTATGGTAATAAACAACAGTCGTTTTAACGTGTTGTTTAGTTTTTTCTTGAAAGACGAAGAAAAATTTGAAGGACAAGATTACGATGCCATAGAAGCTTACTCCTCCTATTTTTTAGACAGCATCGATCGTGATGATTTATCCAAATGGCTGGAAGGCAATGTTCAGGCACTATTTTATGGTCAAAAGATGGATAAACTAATTAGCCCTGTAAATGAATTCTTTAAGATAAAAGGGAGTAAACTTTTTCAGGAAAACGGATTTAAAGAGATAGATGTATTAGGCAAAAAAGCGTTTGTTCATCAATTAAGCGATTTAAAATACCAAACGCTGATCAGTAAAACGGAGCAAACTGCCAATATCCAATCGGCAGAGCTTAGCCGAGATATTGAAAAAGCTTTAGGCATTAAAAAATCTTTGATTGAAAATCACAAGATTGGTTTACTCGAAGCCGAAATAGATTTGCATATCTCTGCCATCGATCCTGATTATCAGAAACTAGAGAAGCAAGAAATTTTGCAAATGCAAATAGACTATTTCGAAAAAACACTGGAAGATGCTATGATCCATCAATACACTAAACTGATTTATATTCATGGTATAGGAAATGGAACCTTAAAAAACGAACTACGTAGAATTTTAAGAACTTATCCGGATATACAAGTAAAAGAAGCTGCATTTAATAGCTATGGCTACGGTGCCATAGAAGTTCATATACATTATAGATAGCACGATTTTTAATTCGTGTTAAAAGCATTTGGCTATTCGCTCTATCGCTGTTTTGTTTTTTACAGAAGAGAGGAAAGTCGGGACAACAAAGGACGCCATACTTCCTAACAGGAAGGTGTTTCAGGAAACTGAGGCAACAGCAAGTGCAACAGAAAGAATACCGCCTAAGGTTGTTTTCGAACAATCCGGTAAGGGTGAAATCGTGGAGTAAGAGCCCACGCCTGTTTTATGTGAATAAAGCTGTGTGTAAACCTTATGGGTTGAAAGACCAAATAAACCAAGAATTTTTTGTTCGTCAAAGAGGAAGGTCGGTCCGGCCAATCTTGGAGGGTAGGTCGCTTGAGCTTGAAAGTGATTTCAAGTCTAGATAAATGATAGAGGTTCCGCCTAGCGGAATACAGAATCCCGCTTATAGAATAGCCAAACATTATCAGGTTGATTTTCCAAGGAGAATCAACCTTTTTTTGTTTTATAAAGAATTTCAAAGTACTTAATCCATTATTTTTCATATTTTCGAAAAAAAAGATTTTATAAATTTTAAAAAGCTGTATATTTGCAGCCCGTAAGGGAAAAAGGTTCCGTGGCCGAGTGGTTAGGCAGAGGTCTGCAAAACCTTGCACAGCGGTTCGAATCCGCTCGGAACCTCAATAAGCAAGTAAACTTTGGAGCTTTTTACTCCAAAGTTTTCTTTTTCAGCTTGATCCAGTTATATGTCGCTCCCCACGATATAACATTTTCAACATAAAATTCGATAGTTTTATGCAAAATGTTTCACAATAATGACACAGAACTTTTTATTCATTTTACGCAAAGATAATCTTACGACGACGGGAGAAAAGGTAATTTATTTTCGAGTCTATAAAAACAGAAAAAATAAATATCTAAGCACAAATATATCTACACTAGAAAACAAGGGATACGTGACGTTATTGGCGCTAATGACGAATAAAGGAATAAATGTCATTATTGTCAATTCCGAAAAATCACTTTAGAAAGAGGTTGGTAATAAAAATTCTCATATTAATAAGCTTGTGTAACCCAGACAAAGATCAATTATATTCTTGAAAACGTATTAGGAAGGTTGATCTTCTAATAAATAATGCAAAACCTAGTATTCTTCTAAACAACAAAACCCTAGTTAAAGGACTTTGCTTTTAGTACTAAGTTGCTATTGTGTTATAGGCACGCGTTAATGAAACGCGCGCGAGCGGTGGGATCAGTTGTAATGTGTGATAAATAAAAACCTATTATTCTTTAAAACAACAAAACCCCAGTTAAGGGGCTTTGCTTTTATATTACTAAATTGTTATCGTGTTATTGGCACGCGTTAATTAAACGCGCGCGAGCGGGCGTAGT
>JAFGHU010000072.1 GCA_016929955.1 Bacteroidales bacterium
ACCTATATGCAAGGAATCAGCTGTAGGATCGATTCCCACATAAGCCGAAATCATTTCCTTTTCCATTATTTCTTCGGTTCCCGGCATAATGTCGTGGATCATTCCTCTCCAGCGTAGTTCTTCAACGAAATTCATTTTGTGTAAGCTTTAGTTTGATTAAGGCGCAAAAATAAGAAATTTTAAATGCTTTCCAGAAGTTAATCGGAGGATATCACAACTTCGAATTAACGATTTAGTACATTAAAACGGATCAACAACGTCTACTAATTTGTACACCAAGTCGCCCCGACGAACAAGTTCTTTGGTTTTGAATGAAACGGCATTTCCTTTGCCCGCTTTTTTTACAGGTTCTAAATCCAGTCGGATTTCTTCGAGCACATCTTCATAAACTCCGGTTGTAGGACCAACAATATTGATTTCATCCCCAACATTCAATTCGTTGGTATCTATTTGAAGTTCAGCTACATTGAGTTTGGTGAAATAGTTTGTGATTTTTCCAAGAAATACCTTTTTTTGTGTGGCTTGAGAACCATAACGCTCCGACCATTCGCCCGTTTTTCGTCCAAGATAATAGCCATCCCAAAAACCCCGATTGTAAACTGAATCGAGTTCTTTATTCCACTTTTCAATATTTTCTTTTGTAAAATCGCCGCTGAAATAAGCATTGGCTGCTTCGCGATAAACGCGCGTTACTTTCTTCACATATTCGGGCGAGCGACCACGACCTTCTATTTTTAAAACACGAACGCCGGCATAAAGTATTTTATCCAAAAAATCGATTGTTTTCAAGTCTTTGGGCGACATAATGTATTCGTTATCAATATGCAATTCCAATCCGCTATCGCGATCTTTAACATCGTAACCGCGCCGACAAGGTTGTAAGCAGGCACCCCGATTGGCCGAAGAATTCATCAAATCCAAACTCAAATAACATTTTCCCGAAACAGCCATACATAAGGCACCATGAGCAAATACTTCAATCTGAATCAAGTTGCCCGAAGGTCCTTTTATTTGTTCTTTTTCAATGGTGTCGGTAATTGCTTTTACCTGATGAAGATTCAATTCGCGCGCTGTAACCATCACATCGGCAAAAAGAGAATAGAATTTAACAGCTTCAATATTTGTGATATTGGATTGCGTAGACATATGAATTTCCATTTTCTTGGAAAATGCATAATGAATAACCGATTGATCGGAAGCAATAATAGCTGTAATGCCATATTCTTTTGCCGCATCAATAATGGCTTTCATTTCGTCCAACTCCTTGTCGTAAATAACCGTATTTAGTGTGATATAGGTACGAATATGATTTTCTTTACAGATTTCTGCTATTTTTTTTAAATCATCGATCGTAAAATTCTTCGACGATTTGGAGCGCATATTTAATTTTCCAATTCCAAAATAAACGGAATTAGCTCCACCTTGAATAGCAGCCATAAGCGATTCGTAAGAACCTACGGGCGCCATTATTTCAACATCTTGCGCGGTTTTAAGTTGCATTGTTTAAAATTTTCGGCAAAAATACATTTAATTTTTAGGAATAAGAATACCGAATTGATTCCAAATAGTTTTTGGTTAGTTTGGTGAACTTTTGTGTTTTAGTGTTTTGTCCGAAGGACTCCTACGGAGGTGGCAAAAATATTCAAGCATTTTAATAAGCGTATTAATCAAAAACCACATCTTTGTAAAAAAGAGTATTTTGAATTTTTTAGCACATATATATTTAGCCGGTAATAACGACGGACTCATTATTGGCAATTTTATTGCCGATATGGTAAAAGGAAAAGCCTATCAAAATTATCCGGAAGCTATACAAAAAGGAATTTTATTGCATCGTCAGATTGATACATTTACGGATAATCATCCCGTTTGGAGAAAAACAAAACGGAGAATACTTGAGGAACAAGGAAAATATGCCGGTGTGGTTGCAGATCTTTATTACGATCATTTTTTAGCCAAAGAATGGCAACGTTTTTCAAAAGAAAAACTCGACGAATTTGTTTGTCGAAATTACCGTTTAATCATTAAAAATTATCGATTATTGCCCGATCGTGCTCGATTTATTTTGCCTTTTATGGTGAGGCAAAACTGGCTTGTTAATTATGCGAATTTAGAGCCTTTGTCATTGATTTTTGATCGCATGGATAGAAGAACAGCCTATCGATCTGGAATGAAAACAAGTGTTGTTACTTTGCAAAAATATTATCCCGAAATCAAAAATGACTTTCTTGATTTTATGCCTGAAATTATTGATTTTGTGAAGCAAATCGATCTTGATAAAGATTAATTCCAGCCATTCTTTAGAAGCAGAAAATCCTATTTTGAACGCAGAAATTTATTCCTTACATTTGCTTTGAGCTAGACCAATTCGATAAGTTCTTGCTATTTCATTTTATCACACGAAATAAGGACATTTATAATGCATTCAGATTTTGATTTACATTTATTAACACCTGTTTTTAATGATTGGGAAAGCCTTCAAATATTGATTTCTGAAATCGAAAAACAAGATAATTTGCAGCCATTTACAATCAAAATGGTTATTGTAAATGATGGTTCAACGGATGAAATAGGTCCTTATCCCAAAAGCAATAAAATAGCGCTTGATATTTTACATCTTAAATCCAATGTTGGCCATCAACGCAGTATCGCCATAGGACTACAATATATTGTTGATACTCAAAAAGAAATTGGTAGAGTAATCGTTTTAGATAGCGACGGGGAAGATAAACCGGAGGATATTTATCATTTAATTCAGGCTTGTAACGAAGCAAATAATTCAGAAATTATTTTTGCGAAACGCGATAAACGTAACGAAAGTACAATCTTTAAATTGTCCTATTTCACTTACAAATTAATTTTCCGAGCACTCACCGGTTTTTCTATGAATTATGGCAATTTTAGTTGCATTCCTGAAAAATTAGTAAAACCATTAATTTTTCAAGCGGATATTTGGAATCATTTTGCAGGAAGTGTTTTTCAATCAAAAATCCCCTATAAATCCATTTTATTGAATCGGGGAAAACGTTATCGTGGCGTTTCAAAGATGAATTTAAATGGATTAATCTTGCACGGTTTAAGTGCAATTTCCATTTATTTTGATGCTTTTACTATTCGCATACTAAAAGGCTCTTTTCTTGGTATTTTAATTGGATTGATTTTTATATTGAGCGTTCTTTATCAAAAATTAGTTGCAGGAACGGCAATTCCAGGTTGGGCTTCAAGTTTGATATTAATCGTTTCAGGAATTATTCTTCAATTATTTTCGGTTACGTTGATCGTTCTATTGTTGCAATTGAGTAAAAGGAAAACGCTTTCGCCTCCAGATAACCATCTTTATAAAGCGTTTATTGAGTCAATCGATTCTTCAAATTAAATAATAGCCTATGAAAGCTTTGGCGATTATCAAACAAAATTATTGGCTATTTGCAATTTTGATACTAGGATCGATTTTGAGATTTTATCACATCGATTATCAAAGCGTTTGGTTAGATGAAATTCATACGTTAAATGAAGCAAATCCAAACTTGACTTGGAGCGAGTTTTATGCTTCGCTTTTAGCTTCCGATCCGCATCCGCCATTGTATTTTGCTTTAATCCGTGTTTTATTCTTTGTTTTTGGTTATCAAACACTTGTTTTAAGATTGTTTTCTGCGTTTTTAGGTGTACTCGGAATCTATGCGATTTATCGCTTAGGAAAAGAAATTGAAAATAAAACAATTGGATTAATTGCAGCCTTTCTGTTGGTTATAAACTACTTTCATCTCTATTATTCTCAAGATGGACGGCCTTATATTCTATTGATACTGTTTACAATACTAGCTTTTTATCGATTGGTCATTTTCATAAAAACACCGTATTTAAGAAATGCTATTTGGTATGGAATTTTTGCTGCTCTAATGATTTATGGTCATTTATTCGGTTTGGTTGTTCTGTTCGCGCAATACATAATCTTGTTATTTTTCTTTCTAATAACTGAAAAGCAAAAGCGAATAACTTTTTTCAAAAACGTCTTTATTTCAGGAGTTATCACGGCAGTACTTTATATTCCTGCATTGGGATTATTAATTAAGTCGATGAATATTACTGATTTTTGGATTCCGGCACCAACATCCGATGCTTATCTTTTGATTTTTAATGAATTTTTTGGAAATTCGGAGTTAATTATCGCCTTGGTTGTTGTTCTTTTTCTTTACTATTTCATGAACTTGACAAAAGAAAAGAATACTGTAATCAACTATAATTCTATAGTTAATAATAAGACTGTTTTTAATTTCATCATTTTTATTACTTGGATTGTAATCGTACTCCTAATTCCTTTGATTCGCTCTTATTTATCCACTCCAATGCTTATAAGCAGATACTTTATTGTTGTTTTGCCTGCTATTCTTTTTATCATTTCTATTGGTATTGTTCAGTTAAAAAACAAAGCGATTAGGATTGTGATTTTGGCTTTGTTTTTAGTCTTTTCAATGACCGATATTTTTGTGATTAAAAAGTATTACCATAACATTAACAAAGCTCAATTTAGAGAATCTACGGATTTTATTAAACAGAATAATTTAAATGATGAGCCCGTAGTAAGTAGTTTGAGTTGGTATTTGCCTTATTTTCTTAAAAACAAGGTTGCAAATTATAACATTATAAATCAGAATCTGGATGATTATTTTGCTGCCATGGAGGAAGATTCAACCTTGATTAAGCCTTTTTGGTATTTCGATGCTTTTGGACGAGAATATAAATTAGCTGAAAATAATCAGCACTTTTTGAACACGCACTTTTATATTGAAAATAATTACGATGGATTTCAAGCATGGACTAAGCATTTTATTCTTTTAAAAGGGGTGGCTAAAACAATTGATTTAACCAAGTTCGCACCATTAAAACAATACAATGGTGATCCTTTTATGTTCAACATAGAAACCTTTGAACAGAAAGATGGTGAAATTTATTTATCAGGTTGGGCTTATTTCGAAAAACAAGAAGCTACCAATACGATTATAGAAATAACACTAATAAAAGACAAAGAATTATTAGGCAGAAGATTCCAAATACAAAAAGTGATTCGCAAAGATGTTACAACCTATTTCAAGAGTGATTTTGATCTAAGTAATGCGGGTTTTTCGGCCAATTACAAATCTGAACTAAAGTCCGGAAAATACGTTGTAGCACTCTATTTAAAGAATGAAGAAACCAAAAAAGAAGGTCTCATTCTTACGGATAAAATCATTGATGTTAAAGAGTGATTCGGAAATAGAACAATAAATCAAGCATAAGCCACTGTTTTCTTATTAATGGCACTTACTTTTCCTAATTCGTAAGGTTTCATATCGATAGTCATAATTTTACCATCGGCACTTATCCAACTGCATAGTATTTCGTTTCGACTATTGTTGATGCGAACGACGATCATTCGGAATTCGGTATGTCTTAAATGATAAACAATATCACCAACTTTGAAGTTTTTTATTTTATAAACAGTCATAATTAAACAATGCCTTCTAAGCAATTGGCTGTTGTTACCGAATAAGGATGCCGAGCCAAATCTTCTTTCATTCCAAGTTTATTGCAAATCTCTCGGTTTTGAATAGCTTTTATGTTAGGACAATTGTAGTAATGATACCTTCCATTGCTTTGGTCTTTTACATATTTCCATCCGAATAGTGCGATAATTCTCTTCATAATTTTTGGGAATTTAGTTAGTAGTTTTATTTTTATTCGTTGCAATCGTGATATTAATGCAACTTGAATACCGGTGTTTTTTTATGTTTTGGGTAAAAATAACATTTTACCGACTGCATTTCTGAAGGATTTACCAAGCGTACTTATCTTTTTACCAGACGCTTGTTTTTAGCCGGTAAACGTATTAAAAGAGATTGAAAATTTTGTTCTTCAAAGTCGACAATAAGAACATTCTCTAATTGTAAATCTATTAGTATTGTTTTTCGTTGTCTTCTATAAGTGTTTAGATTAGATAAAGCCGAGAATGATATTTCGAAATTTAGTTCAGCATCCACGCCTCAAACATTTCCATAAGATCGCCAACAGCTAATGTTGCCCATAATACCATTAATCCCAACGTTATTTTTACCCAAATTGGAATTGTAAACCCTATCGTAGAGGCCAGGAAAAAGTTTACTGCCGGAAGATAAAGCAAACAAAGGAGCGCATAAAAAATAGCTGGTACGGGGTGGACAAATATTAAATTTAGAATGGCAAGTACTAGAAATAGAATAGTAAATAGCCAAAGGATCAGTGAATACTTCTGTTTAATGTTTTTTTTACTTTTTCTAACCATGATCATTTTGAGTAAGTTTATAAAGGCTTAGTTAGCTTCCTGCCAAAGGCGATCCAAAAATTCCTACTGCAAGTTCTATCCAAACAACTAGAAATATAAGTATTACGATAATACAAGCGAGTATTCTGTATTTGGTATCTTTAATTTTACGCAAAGCGAACTCACAAATTAGTCCTGTTCCGAGCAAGAGTATTCCTGCAGCGATAAAGTCGGATAAGGTCCAATTGACTTCCTCTGTAAACTGCATGGCGAGGAAAGGAATTAGCAGCAGAACAGCAATGGCAGTTAAAATAAACTTGAGTCTTTTGTTTTTCATTTTTTGAGGTTTAGGTTATCAATTTATGTTATTTTCTTGCGGTTCGATTTTATTTGAGCAGTTGTTCTATGGCATTTATATGTTTTTTAAAGGCAGCTATTCCTTTGTTTGTCGCAAAGTAATTAGTGTTGGGCTTTCTGTTTAAAAATTCTTTTTTATAGGTGATATATTCTTTTTTTTTGAGCGTTTTTAAATGACTGGCCAGGTTTCCATCGGTAAGTCCCAAAAGGTTTTTCAGACTGTTAAAATCTAAATTATCGTTCACAACCAGCGCCGACATAATACCCAAGCGTATTCTGTTTTCGAATGCTTTGTCCAAATTTTTTAGCACTTCTTTCACAGGCTGTTTTTTCTATGAATAATAAAACCATATACGATCTGCAAAACACCAAAACCAAAAGCCCAAAAGAGTATTCCGTATTCTATAAACTGAAAGGCAATTAGACCGAGGAAAATTTCGATTAATCCCAGCGTTCGTATTTCGGTAAAGGTGTATTTACTTCCATTCACTAAGGCAAGTCCGTAAAAGATTAGCGTTAAAGGGGGAAGTATGCCTATAAATCCTTTTAGTAAGAGCATAAGAACAAGCAGACCGCCTGTAAATAAAGGGATTATCAAATTAACCAGCAACCTTTTGGTTTGTATATCCCAAGCCTTTTTATTTTGATTTTTTGTTTTGATACGAGTAAAAAAGAGTGCGGCTGCTATCGCAATAATCAAGGTTCCGATTGCTATAAAAAGTAAAGACTTTACAGTTTCACTATTTAATTCTATGGCACGATAGACCAGATAATCTTGCCCTTTAAAGACGCTTAAGTAGGCAATTAAGGCTCCTAATAGCGCGGTAATTCCGGTAGATATGCCTGAGAGTCCGCTCAAGGAAATAAATCGTGTAGAACGATTCATAATGTCTTTGATCTCTTTAAGATCGTCGATGTATTTCTTTTCCATTTAAAAGTACTTTGAAAAACAAAGTAAGTAAATATAAATGAAAAAAGCAAATTAAATATCAAAACAAATCCATACTTTTTGGATGTGAACAATATCTTTTTGAGCTATTTATGGGTAAAGGTCATTCTGGGATTTGAATTATGTTCAACAATGCGTTGTTCCACATCGTTGGTATGGCCGACATAATACTTGTCAAACTTTTCGGAAAATAGAATGTAGATATAAAACATAACCTAAAAACAAAAAAGGG
>JAFGHU010000073.1 GCA_016929955.1 Bacteroidales bacterium
CAGGCAGCTCAAACACCAAACCTATAGAAAGCGTTACCGTAACAACAGTGCTGATGTATGAGCTTAAAGAGATTTGGTTTTTTACCATTTCGCTTACATGGTAGCCGCCAAAAAAATTAAGCGTTAAAGGAACAATTAAATAATACGCAAAAAATACGCCCAAATAAAACAAAATGGAAAACACAAGAACTGCTCCGCTCGATGTTTTCCGCTCGTTGTCGTATAGCGCCGGCTTAATAAATCGCCAAAACTCATAGATCACATAAGGTGCTGCGACAATAAAACCTACCACAAAACTGATATACATATGGGTTAAAAACTGTCCCGACATATCGATATTGATAATTTCCAAGGCGAAATCTTTGACGCAGAAATAGTCAATGCCCAATAGTTGTCCTAAAGCGCATAAAATCCGATTGGTTACAAAATCACCATTTTTAGGAGCCAGGATAATTTCGTTAAAAATAAAATCCTTATTTGTAAATGCAACAATAGCCAATACAGCTATGGCGACAATCGACCGTACAAAAGTGCCGCGCAACTCAGTAAGATGATCCCAAAAAGACATTTCTTTCTCGTCGTTCACTTTTTCTTGCTTTGGATTTTTGTTTTTCTTGTTGCTGATTTGTTCGGCCATTGTAGATAAAAACGCAAATTTATAAATATTTTCAGGCTTTTTACCTGTACTTAAAGACTATCGCCCATTTTTATCAATTTATTTAAAAGGGCATAAACAGTAAGTCCCGAAACGGTTTTGATACCGAGCTTTCTGGTGATGTTTTTTCGGTGTGTAATAACCGTATGTGTACTGATAAACAATTTATCGGCAATTTCTTTATTTGTGAATCCGCTGGCTACTTCGCGCACAATATCCAGTTCGCGATCGCTTAACACAGAATCCGGTTTTTCGGCTGAGCTGTTTTTATCCATCAACGCCAAATTGCGTTTAAGTATATGTAAGATAGCACTTTCCGTATCGTCCAGAAAGAGATGCTCGGAATTGCTGTAATTTGTTTCGAAATAATCCGGACGTGAATCAATCAATTTTATGATTTGGATGTTTTTATATCCGCTTAAATTGATATTTGATACTATTTCTGCCGATGCCAATACTAAGGCTATTGCTTGTTCTTTTAACAAGCGGTTTAATTCTTCGGCATAGCTTAGCTCAATAATTTTTTTTGCGGGATATAATTCCTTAATGATATCAGCAAGACCTTTACGAACAATAAAAGAAGAAGTAGCAATAACTATCATGGTTTTATTTTTGAGCCAATAGAGTGTTCTCCATTTGCGTAATTTGAGGTACGAGCACGTTGTTTTCTATTCGCGAATGATCGTTTAAATCTTGCTCCAGCGTAAATAATTCAACCAATATTCGATTCCGAATATAGCTGTCGTTGGGCCTAGGTAAATATTTGATTAATATATTTTTTAAATCAAAAAGTTTGGCTTCTATATCCGAATGTTCTTTTTCGTAACTCGTTACAGGAGAGCTGTTTATTTTATCTCTCAGCGATTGACTTAATTCTTTTTTATGGTAAGCATTGGCAATTTCGATCATATAAGGATACACCACTTTTTCTTCCAAAGAAATATGGGTGTACAGCTCTTTTTTATACTCTTCGAAAAAATTTTTAACCAGTAAAAACTCGTCTTTACTTAATTGCGAATGCTGGATGAGTAAATTGATACGGTTTTCAATTTCGGGGATGATGCGCTCTAAATAATAGGAATGTGTTTTTAATAAATAAGCCACAACATCTTTAACCGAATGTACTTGTAATTGCTTCGACAATTTATCATTTGTATCGAGAAAAGCATTCAGGATAGTGAGAAAAAATTCAACATCAACCTTTTGTTCCGAACAAACTTTTTCTATGGTTTTGTCTTGAAATCCAAGTTGAATGCCCAGGCGGTTTATCACCGGAAGCAGTAAGTAATTCCGATGAATGGCATCTGCCATTTTCATTTCTTTTTTAATCTGCATAGTGTGCGCTTTAAAGTACAAAAATACGAATTTCTTAATCTAAAGCTTTGCGAAAGAGAAAAGTTAGGGAATAAACAAGTTCCTAATAAAAATCAAAAGTAGAATTTGTATCTTTATTAGATAAAATAAAAAAATGCCACTCCCTAGGGATGCCTACGGCGCAACTCATTAAAAAGCACTAGAGATAATTAATAAAAATAACACATAAATATTTGATAATTAACTTTATTGAGCCTTTTGGGATTCTTTTTCAATCATAGTATAATTTTTTTCTTTGTGAAACTTTGGGTTTTCTCAGTGGTTCTTTTCCCAAAGAGATGCCTTTGGCAGTGGAATAGCTATTACACTGAGTTACACAAAGAAGACGCAGAGCAGCTCAAAGTTAAAATTCTTTTCTTTAATTAAATAGTACATCAAATAAGAAATAACTAAAATTATAATGCTTTGCTCCGTAAAGATGGAAAAGTATTCAATTACGAAAATTTTTAACCACCACAAATAAATCATTTATACCTTTGTCATTACTTATTTAAATTGAAAATTATGAAACACTTGGTATTCGGTTTTTTATTATTCCTTTATAGTGGATTACAAGCGCAGGAATTAAATAAAGTGATTATTGATCCTGATTTAAATCGCGAAATTTTGGTGGGCTGGGTTGATCGTGCTGGCATTTCATCAAAAGATTATTTAAGTAACGAGCAGCAAAAGATGGATGCCTATCAAGCCGATGCTGAAGCCATTTCGTATTTGAAAGAAGCATTTTCTGCCGATAAAAGTTTACGAATTTTAGTGGTCTTTGGTACTTGGTGTGGCGATTCCAAAATGAATGTCCCCGACTTTTTTAAGGTGGCTGATTTGGCACAAATAAGCAATGTAAAGTATCTGGCTGTAAACAGAAAAAAGAACGCTAACGGTGTTGATATGAGCAAGATGCATATCGAGCGTGTGCCTACGTTTATTGTTTATCGCGGTGATAATGAAATTGGAAGAATTATCGAAAACCCAAATTACACATTAGAAAACGATTTGGTTGCTATTTTAAAGAAATAAATAATTTCGATGCAAGTATTTGAGCGCAAGGCAGATTTGACTCAATTTGTCGATCAAATCAAAGCCGAAAGTAAAAGCATTGGTTTTGTGCCTACTATGGGTGCACTGCATGCCGGGCATATCCTTTTGGTTACAGAGGCAAAAAAGCAAGCCGATGTCGTGGTGGCCAGCATTTTTGTCAACCCCATTCAGTTTAATAATGCCGAAGATCTTAAAAAATACCCCCGAACTTTTGACAGCGATCGGAAAATGTTGGAAGAAGCGGGTTGCGATATTGTTTTTTTTCCATCGGTAGAGGAAATGTATCCTGAAGAAGAGATTGAAGAATCTTATGATTTTGGTGCTTTAGAAAAGGTAATGGAGGGAGCCGCCCGACCAGGACATTTTAATGGAGTAGCTGTTGTTGTAAAGCGATTATTTGATCTTGTCCGTCCGGATAAAGCCTTCTTTGGCAAGAAAGATTTTCAGCAATTGGCCATTATCAGAGCCTTGGTAAAACAAATGGCCAGTCCTGTTAAGATAATTGGGCTAGACACGGTCAGAGAAAAAGACGGCTTGGCAATGAGCTCCCGAAACAGAAGATTATCGGAAGTACAGCGCGAGCAAGCCGTTGAATTATCGCAAGTTCTTAACTTTATCAAGCAAAATAAAAACAAGTCAAGGCCCGAAGAATTGGAAAAAGAAGCGAGCCGTAAATTAGCGCACAATTTTAAAGTAGAATACATCCAAATAGTGGATGGAAATAGCTTACAACCGATAAGCGATTGGAGTCAATCTGATTATCCTGTGGCTTGCGCTGCTGCTTTTCTGGGTGATATTCGTTTAATAGATAATTTGGAGTTATAAGCTTGTATACTGGGATTCAGTTCTTAAAAATCCATTAAAATATCTAGCTGGCTTGATTGTATTCTAAAATAATGGTTAATTTTGCAGTCTTATGCGAATTGAAGTCTTAAAATCGAAAATCCACCGCGTTGGCATTACCGAAGCCAATCTGGATTATATTGGCAGTATTACCATTGATGAAGATCTTATGGATGCTGTTAATATCATTGAAAATGAACGCGTTCATATTTACAATATAACCAATGGAAATCGTTTTGATACCTATGTCATTAAAGGAGAGCGTGGCAGTAGTGTTATTGGTATTAATGGCGCCGCAGCACGAAAAGTAGCTGTAAAAGACAAGATTATTATCGTTTCTTACGCCAGCATGGATTTTGAAGAAGCCAAAAAGCATAAGCCGATGATTATTTTTCCTGACGATAATAATAAAATCCCACTTTAAGTGAAGGGTATCTTTATAGCTATAATTAAATATCTATTTTTTGTTGCTTTAGGCGTGTCTCTACTTTTTTTGGCTTTTCGCGGATTGGCATTAAAAGAATTGTGGGAAGAACTGAAAACAGCAAATTATTGGTGGTTTTTGGGTGCTATTTTATTGGCTATTGTTAGTCATATTTTCAGAGCTTTGCGATGGAATTTGCTGATTAACCAAATGGGTTATAAAACAAGAACTTCCACAACGTTTTATTCGGTAATGATGGGCTATCTGGCCAATCTGGCTTTGCCTCGCTTGGGCGAAGTTACGCGCTGTGGTTTTTTGGCAAAGAAAGAAAAAATTCCTTTTAATGCATTGTTTGGAACGGTGATTGCCGAACGTGTTTTCGATTTGGTTGTTTTGCTACTCATTATTGGCATTGTTGTTCTTGTTCAAATCCAAAAAATTGGCGGCTTTATAAATGAAATGCTGGTGCAACCTTTGTTGGGAGTTTATTCCGGTAATGTTACCGCCATTGTTTTGGTAACAGCAGGTCTGGCGCTTTTAGTGCTTGTATTCCTTTTTGTCTTTCGGAGATCAAAACCCTGGTTAAAAACTACGCTAGCCTATCAAAAGTTGGAATCTTTTATCGATGGTTTTGTAGAGGGATTAAAAAGTATTGGCAAATTGAAGCAAAGAATACTGTTTCTGTTTCATACTTTTATGATTTGGTTGCTCTATTTATTGATGATAATTTTGCCTTTCAAGGCATTTCCTGAAACCGCTCATCTTAATTTTCTCGATGGCGTTACCGTATTAGGAATAGGCAGTTTGGGCATAGTAGCTCCGGTTCCCGGTGGAATTGGTTCCTATCATTTTGTTGTAACCGAGGTGCTATCGCAATTGTATGAGGTGCCGGTTAAAGTGGCAGCGGCATATGCTACGGCCAATCATGCAGCACAAACACTTATGTTTATAGTGATTGGTATTGTGTCTTATTTTCTGTTAATTTTGGTAAAAACAAAAGCACGTAATGCATAAGCTGGATAAAATCAAACAGAAAATTCAAACGAAAGCCTCGCTCGATCTTCTGTTAAAGCAATGGGAAAAACAAAACAAGAAAATCGTTTTCACCAACGGATGTTTCGATTTACTCCATCGTGGGCATATCGAATACCTCTCTAAAGCGGCTGATTTAGGTGATGTTTTATTTATTGGCGTAAATACGGATGCTTCGGTGCGTAAACTAAAAGGAAATAATAGACCTTTGCAAGACGAATACAGTCGCCTGCTTATCTTAAGCGCTTTGGAATTTGTAGATGCGCTTATTCTTTTCGATGAAGAAACCCCTTATGAACTTATCCAAAGGGTGCAGCCCCATGTATTGGTAAAAGGTGCCGACTATAAACCGGAAAATATTGTTGGTTACGATATTGTAAAAGCAAGAGGTGGTGAAATTAAAACGATCGATTTTTTAAGTGGATTTTCTACCAGTGAATTGGAACGCAAAATTAAAGAAGGATAATTGCTTTGGTCAATTGCTAATTCAAAGCGAATCGCTTATCTTCGTGCTTTCAAGAATAGATTTTCATGGCTAAAATTAAAACCACTTTCTTTTGTCAAAATTGCGGTGCTGAATCACCAAAATGGATAGGTAAATGTCCTTCTTGCGGACAATGGAATACTTTTGTTGAGGAGGTTATTCAAAAAACGGAAGCAAAAGAGCCATGGATAAAGTCAGATGCACACACAAAAAAAATTACACCAAAACGCATTGCTGATATCGAGCTTGGCCAACAACAGCGCTTGGATACCCAAAATAAAGAATTAAATCGTGTTTTAGGAGGAGGTTTGGTTCCCGGTTCAATTGTATTGCTTGGTGGCGAACCCGGAATAGGAAAATCTACATTGCTATTGCAAGTGGCTTTGCAGATGAAAAATCAAAAAGTACTTTATGTTTCGGGTGAGGAAAGTGAGCAGCAAATTCGCATGCGTGCCGATCGCTTAAACCTGACCATGTCGGAAACCTATATTTTAACAGAGACAAATACCCAAAGAATTGCTCAAGCCATTCGCGATATTCAGCCGGATGTACTTATTGTTGATTCCATACAAACCATGCAAACAGAGCATATCGAGTCTACTGCAGGAAGTATTTCTCAGATTCGCGAAAGCGCAGGTGAGTTTCATAAATTTGCAAAACAGAGCAATACTCCTGTACTATTAATTGGCCATATTACAAAAGACGGAAGTTTGGCGGGACCAAAAATTCTGGAGCATATGGTGGATAGTGTTTTGCATTTTGAAGGCGATCGCAATTATGGCTATCGGATTTTGCGCTCGGTGAAGAATCGTTTTGGTTCCACGTCGGAATTGGGTATTTATGAAATGCAAAATACGGGTTTGAGAGAAGTCTCAAATCCATCGGAGATTCTGCTTTCTCATCGCGATCAGATGCTTAGTGGTATCGCTATTGGCTCAACTATGGAAGGCATGCGGCCGATGTTAATTGAGATTCAGGCTTTGGTAAGCTCAGCCGCTTACGGAACACCACAGCGTTCTACCACCGGATTTGATGGCCGTCGCCTAAATATGTTGCTTGCTGTATTGGAAAAAAGAGCCGGTTTTCGGTTGGGTGCAAAAGATGTTTTTGTGAATGTGGCCGGCGGAATCAAAGTCGACGATCCGGCCATTGATTTAGCAGTAGTATGTGCTATTTTATCATCGAATGAAGATATCGAAATTGATGATAAAACCTGTTTTGCTGCCGAAGTAGGTTTGTCGGGAGAGATTCGCTCCGTAAATAGAATAGAACAAAGAATATCAGAGGCCGAAAAATTGGGTTTTGAACGCATCATAATTTCCAAATTCAATCAAAAAGCAATTCCCAAAAGTGCAAAAATAGAAGTGATTGCTGTTAATAAAGTGGAAGAAGTTTTTAAATATGTTTTCGCTTAAATTACAATTGTTTAAGCTTTTTATAAATTTCGTATTTTTTTTGCAGTTCCGCAATTAGCTCATAGTCAGTAGAATTTAGCAAGAAGCTGAAGTCGAAGCGACAAAATTCTATAAAAATGTCCAGTTCTTCATTAGGTATCATTGGAAGCATTTTTGCAATTCGATTTCTGTTATAGCGGTTTTGGACTTGCTTATTATTTGTATCATTAGCCAAAACTTTACGATACTTTTTCATCATTTTTCCCTTATGACTAAAAGTATTATAAAGCGCTGTGATTGGCCCACCTAAAGAAACACTTCCCTGATTTTCGTCATTTTCATCCGGTATATGCCGTTTAATTTGCGGCAATTGTATTTCTGCAAAAGCCTTTTCTTCGGGTAAATCCAACTGAACAAGTGCATGTTTGAACTGTAAGACCGTTTTATAGGGTGCAATAGTAAATTCTTTTAGTTCGTAAGTGCGTGGTTTTAACTGAATGGGGAAATCATTAATTATTTTTGAGGAATCATTAACGATGTAAAATCCATCGTCAAAACCAATAGCTGTAATCTTTAATAAATCGCCCTGACGAAAAGGAATCACATAGCGTCCATCTTCGTCGGCAACTACTTTTGTTTTGAGCATTTGGTTGCTAATTACGGCAAAACTAATGGGATTGTAATTGGAACTATTTCTTACAATACCGATAACAAGATGCGTGGTATCTTGGGCCAATAAAGAAAAGTGTATTCCCAGAAGCAAAAAGAGCAATACTGCTTTTCGGTTTTTTTGAGCAAGAGCTTTCATTTACACTTCTTTTATGCTAAAATATAGAAATTATGGTTTTCCAATTGTTAATAAGCAATAATTGCTGTTAATCCTTGTTAAATCGAGTGAGACTATGATTTTGAATTTCAAAATCATTTGGCCGAACTGATCCCGTGCGATAGTCGAGGGTTCTAATAGGTTTTATTCCCCGTATCTTGATGCGTTTAAGAATTAGTGCCTACATCGAGATACAACGTCAGCTTGCTGCAAGGAGTTTCATTCAAGAGCAAAACGCAGCTTATTCAAAAGGAATTGGCGGCAGATTTTTAACGATTAGCCAGTAACATTTACTTTAATCTAAGCAGCAAAAAGGCCACCTGAAGGAAAGCTGTAACCTTCAAGCAGCCAATTCAGAAAATAAGTCACTGTATTAATTTACACTGAACTTAGAGTTTATATCCCAACGTAAAAATATAGTTACCTGTCGTATTCGTTATACTGGCCGGATTGACATAATCAGGATTGTACATATAATAGGAATTGTCTGTAGTTCTTTTTGAATAGGCGAAATCAAAATACATATTTCCCATGCGATAGCCAATTCCCCAAGAGTAGGATGAGCTAATGATATCGTTTACATTAGGATCGGTAGGAGAACTTGTTATGCTATATCCTGTGCGGAAAGTCAGATAATCCATTTTCCATTCGCCTCCAATTCGTAAACTGTGTGCAATTTGGAAATCGCCTCTAATGTCTTGATTTTCATTGGCGAAGGAATAGGATGCTGAAGAAAGTTTAGATTTCCCATAATCCATATATTCATAATCAACACTTATAAAGCCGTTTTTATAAAAGAAAGAACTAAAGCCTAACATAAAGCGAGATGGGGTGCTTAAATCATAAACCATATTTCCAATTGGAGATTCGCTGTAATAACTGTTGCCATCACCCATAAAGCTCTCAACACTCGAATAATATTCGTCTGTTAAATCGCCATAATAAGTGGGTGTGTGATAAGCTCCACTAAAACGAAAACTGGGCGATACAACATAAATAAATCCAATCTTGGCATTGATACCCGTTCCGTCGGTGAATAAATATTCTGTATAATTCAATACATCAAACTCATAATCAGCTGGTGTATTTAAAGCATATTCGTAATAATCGATTTTACGCTTATAATGAAGATTGGGGATGCCAATACTTACTCCAATAATAAGTTTGTCGTTATAATTTGCCGACATAGCAAAAGATAATTCATTTATATAACCCTCTGATGTTTCCCAATACTGTTGTAAAACACCTTGTGAAGGAGCTGCACTGTAATATTCTGTTGGATTTCCCGAAACGGTATCTAAAATATAAGTATCCCAGGCAAGGCCATCCGAAAAGGGATGCAATTCATCGGGGTAATATCCCGTTGCATTGGCGCGCCATACATTTGCTAAAGAAGAACTTTGCGATTGTCCATTGATATAGAGTGTATTGTTAAAATTTTTGGTTCTGTTCAGCGAGATGCCATAATTAATGGCTTTCCAACCTGACGAATTGGCTCTGCTTCCTTCTCTGTATTTATGCGTGGTAACCATCCCAATCAAGCCATGATTTAAATTGGTCTTCGACGACATGCCCATATCACCATTGTAAATGGCATCGTTGGTAGTATAATTCAAGGTTGGCGAAAAACTAAATTCTGAAGACTGAAAAATGCCTAAACCGGCGGGATTGTAATTTAAGGTACTAAGATCGCCGCCCACCGCTCCGTAAGCACCACCAAGCGCAACAAATCGCGCAGATCCTAATATATCGTAGGATGAAAATCGAAAGGCATCCGAGCTGTTCTGAGTATAGCCGGTTTTAAGAATTAAACCAAAAGCTAGAATTAGAATTATATATCGTGTTTTCATAGTATTCTGTTTATCTTGATTGAAAAAGGTTTTATTAACGTCTACTGGTTCTTCCACCGCCACTAGTTGTCCTGCTGCTTGTTCCTCCTGAGCTTCTGCTCGAGCCGGAACTGGAGGATGATTTTACAGAAGACGAATTACTCGAACTTCTGCTGGGGTTCGAAATAGATCGTGTTCCTCCGGAAGATTTTGATTGCTGTACAGATCTTGAAGGGTTTACAGAGCGTTGTATTACGCTTCCGGTATTGTTCGAAGGACTGCTGCTTTTGTAGGTTCTTGCATTCCTGTAAGATGATTGTGCAGGAACACCAACTCTAACATTGGTATTTTTTGTCGCCGCAGGTCGTTGATAGCGCGTAGCATTTGATCTGGTTGTCGAAAACTCTCTACTCGATCTATCCGATGTATTTGTTGGCGTATTGTACTGATAAGTTCGCCCACGATTTTGACTGTTGATACTGGAATTTGTAGCATTAGAACTTCTTGGATTTTGGTATCTCGATCCTGTATTCGTGTTGGTTGTATTTCGGTCAAATGAATAGCGTGAGCTATTTGTTTTGGTCGAAGTATTTGCTTTATTGTATACATTTTGCCTGCTCTCTGATCCAACTCTAAGGTTGCCCGAACTTCCTACATTAACTGTTTTCGACTGAATAGAGCTTCTGTTTTGCGTACGCAATGAGGCGCTGTTGCGGTCTTCTTTTAAGCTGCTTGATTGGCGACTGCTCGAAAAATAGCCTCTGTTTTCAGCAACGGCTTTGCTTGTTCTGGAACTCGATACCCGACTACCCAAATTGGCGCTGTTGGAGCTTCTGTTTGTTGTAACTTTACTAGACGGATTTTTTAAGGTGGCTGAACTAAGTGTATTTCGACTTCTTCCATAGTTGGCCGTTCCGTAACCTCTATGTCCGTAATAGCGCGAGTTTATATCATAAGGGTTTGTTCCATAAGTATATCCGGAATAGTATCCCGTCCAGTATCCATTATAATACCAATTGTTATAATAATATGGATTCCAATAGCTATTGTAAGGATTGTAAAAACCAGAATACCAGCCATAATTGTATGGGTAATAATTGGAATAGCGATAAAAACTAAAAAATGGAGAATAGAAATTAGTATATCCGTAATAATAATTATAATCATATCCGACATAAATACTTGTTCCCCAATAATACGGATTGTGATCGTACCAATATAAATTGGTATAATACGAATCGTAATAACCGGCTCCCGCTAAGGGATTGTTGAATCGTCTAATTCTTGATGCATACGAATAATCGTAATAATCATCGTATTGAAAATTATCTTCATAATAATAATTATCATCAATTAATACTTCGCCGTAGGTATCCGATTGGTTTTGATCCGCTACCTGAGCGTTATTGTTTTGATTATCATTAACTATATAATCGGGCTCCTGTGCAACAACAACCGGTGTCATTCCTTGGTTTTTTGCACCAAACGAATATACGTCGTCGTCGTAAACACCCGTATATTGCGGTGTAACACAAGAAACGAGCGGAACCAATAAAAGTGTTAAAAATTTAATGAGCGTCTTCATTTTTGCCTCCTTGATTTTATATTTCAATTTTTTCAAATGTCTATTTTTAAATTATGCTTAGTTTTGCAGCAATTTAATTCAATCAGAAAAAAGCAAATACTATACCACAATTTAATATGGCTAAAAAATTTTCAACACGCGCAGAAGATTATTCACAATGGTACAACGATATCGTAAAAAATGCCGACTTAGCTGAGAATTCATCAGTAAGAGGAAGTATGGTTATAAAGCCCTATGGATATGCACTTTGGGAGAATATGCAAAAAGAGTTAGACCGAATGTTTAAAGAAACCGGTCACGAAAATGCCTATTTCCCCTTATTTATTCCAAAATCTTTTTTTTCTAAAGAAGCCAGTCATGTGGAAGGTTTTGCAAAAGAATGTGCCGTTGTAACTCATTATCGATTAAAAAATGATGAAAATGGTGGTGGAATTGTGGTTGATCCGGATGCCAAATTAGAAGAAGAGCTCATTGTTAGGCCAACCTCTGAAACCATAATTTGGGATACCTATAAACGTTGGGTACAATCTTATCGCGATTTACCCATATTGATAAACCAATGGGCGAATGTAGTGCGTTGGGAAATGCGTACGCGTTTGTTTTTACGTACTGCCGAATTTTTATGGCAAGAAGGACATACGGCTCATGCTACAGAAAAAGAAGCCATAGCGGAAGCAGAACAAATGCTTGAAGTGTATACCGACTTTGCCGAAAATTATATGGCTATTCCTGTTTTGCGAGGAACAAAATCGCCAAACGAACGCTTTGCCGGTGCTATCGAAACCTATTGTATCGAAGCTATGATGCAGGATGGCAAGGCTTTACAGGCTGGAACCTCTCACTTTTTAGGTCAGAATTTTGCCAAAGCATTTGATGTTAAATACCTGAGTAAGGATAATAAACTCGAATATGTTTGGGCAACCAGTTGGGGTGTTTCCACACGTTTAATTGGGGCTATTATTATGGGGCATAGCGATGATAATGGATTGGTATTGCCTCCAAGATTAGCACCAATACAAGTGGTTATTGTTCCTATCTATAAAAATGAAGAGCAGTTGGATGCTATCTCTGAAGAGGTAAAAACGATTACAAAGCGTTTAAGAGCAAAAGGGATACGCGTAAAATTTGATAACCGTGACACGCAAAAACCGGGATTTAAATTTGCCGAATATGAGTATAAAGGTGTTCCTGTTCGCTTTGGAATAGGCCCTCGCGACTTGGAAAACAAGACCATCGAAGTGGCTCGCCGCGATACGCTTACCAAAGAAATTTTGCCAATAGAAGGCATCGAAGATAAAATGCTTGTATTACTCGACGAAATCCAACAAAATTTATTCGATAGAGCGCTGGTTTTTAGAGCTAAGAATTCTAAAAAAGTGGATAGCTGGGAAGAATTTAAAACCGAAATAGAAAAAGGCGGATTTTTATATGCCCATTGGGACGGTACTTCCGAAACAGAGCAGAAAATAAAAGACGAAACCAAAGCCACAATTCGTACTATTCCGTTGGATGCTGATGAAGAAAGCGGAAAATGCGTGTATTCCGGCAAACCTTCTTCTAAACGTGTGGTTTTTGCACGTGCCTACTAAAATGTATACAAAAATTAATTCAATATTATGGAACGGAAATTAATGGCTTTTGAGCGATTGTTAAATATTATGGACGATTTGCGCACCGGATGTCCGTGGGATAAAAAACAAACGCTGGAAAGTCTCCGTTATTTAACTATCGAAGAAGTGTATGAATTGTCAGATGCCATTTTAAACAACGATTTAAACGAGATTAAAAAAGAGCTTGGCGATTTGATGTTGCATATGGTTTTTTATGCCAAAATTGGATCGGAGAAAAACGCATTTGATATGGCCGATATTTTGGAAGGTATCAGCGAAAAATTAATCTACCGTCATCCTCATATCTATGGTGATGTAGAAGCCAATGATGCTGAAACAGTATCGGAAAATTGGGAGCATTTAAAACTTAAAGAGGGGCGAACCTCTGTTTTGGAAGGGGTCCCAAATTCCTTACCGGCCATGGTAAAAGCCTACCGCATGCAGGAAAAAGTAAAAGGCGTTGGTTTTGATTGGGAAAAGCCCGAACAAGTGTGGGAAAAAGTACAAGAAGAATTGGGCGAGTTTCATGATGAGGTAAGTCATGCCAAGGATAAAAAGCAAATGGAATCCGAATTTGGTGATGTATTGTTTTCGCTCATTAACTATGCACGATTCTTAGATATCAATCCCGAAGACGCTTTAGAGCGTACGAATAAAAAATTTAAAAAGCGCTTCGAATATCTGGAAAAAGAGACCAAGGCTAAAGGCAAATCTTTACACAATATGAGTCTGGCCGAAATGGACGTTTATTGGGAAGAAGCCAAGAAAATGGACTAGTTTTTATTTCAATAAGAAAAACAAAAAGAGCAAAGGAATTAGTATTCCAAGGAGGGTGTAAATTCCTCCCCATCCCCAAATGCCATTTTTTCCTCTAACCATAAAGAAACTTGTAATAGCAAATAAGATTAATGCTCCGGCATAGATATCTGAAAACCATTTCCACCAACTGTTTGGATTGTAATGCAAATAATTTGATTCGTAAAAAACCGGACGCTTTTTTAAAAACTCTGCTTGTCCTTTTCCCGTTTCCAGATTTACCAGTACCGACGATCCTCCGGATAAAAATATTTTAATCTGATTGCTTTGAGGATAATAATGCTGTTTATAGGTGTCCTTAGGTGCAATTTCACCAAGCAGCTCGAGGATATGTTTTTGAATCGCTGCGTTTTTCTCCAGCGAGATTTGTGTTTGAAAGTCCATAACTTCAACAGAATAATTTGGATTCCAATCATTCAGATGGTTCAGGGCAATTCCGGATAAGCCATAAATCAGGGTTGTTCCTATAAAGAAAAATCCGATATCACGATGCAATATACGGCTCCATTTACGTAGCATTTTCATTACGTGCATTTTTTTTGATGGTTAAGAATACGAGTATAGGCTTCCAAAATCATATGGAAACAATTGTATTTACATAAATCCATAGGGAATGGATTATTTTACTTTATGCGAAATATAGTCGATCGAATAAAAAGACAAATGATCGACTCCGGCCGCTTGCATAGAATCTCTATAGCTGTTTATCTGCTTCATTTTTTGAGCGTAAACATCTTCGTTGTCAATGCCTTCTTTGTGTTTTTGGATATGGTCTTGCTCCATTTGCAAACAATAGGCCTCATCTACTCTGAATTCTTTTACCACGCCGCTTACAATAATATTGCTTCCGGTTAAAGCATCATCAAAACGCTCTTTTCCATCGATATGTACATCACCAAAATCATTCACCAGAAATAGTCGTTTTCCGCCGTGTTTACATACATGATCAACAATTCCTTCGATCTGAATTTCCTGATCGACCCATTTTCCTGCCTCTGAATTAAAATCAGCCAAGGTTAATACAGCCTGCTCAGTATTTTCAGGGGTTTCGGTTTTATTTGCTTTTTGATTATTATCACCGCACGACATCAATACAGCAATCAAACTAAATAATAAAAGTGTTTTTTTCATTTTAATTTGTGTTAATTAGTTAACAAAAATAAGAAAACAATTTTACATAAGTATATTTGTTTATAGGAAAGGTTTAAAAAGAGCGTCGACTCAAATGCGATGCTTCATTTGCAGAAATTTTTAGTTATTTTTAGGTTTGGGTTTGAGATGAATTTGTCCTTAATCCAGATTGTGCAAATAAAATATTGTGCTCATCCCTGTTTTTGTCCATAAAAAGGATATAATCCAAAAATAGGACGTATTTTGTCGATTATTTTGGCTAAAAACAAGATATTCAATAAATTAAGTATCTGATTTTAGCTAAATTTGTAACAGGCAATTTATACAACAATGTTTTTTATACCATCGAAATAATGAAGCAGAAAGCTTTAATTATCCTGTTTTTAGGGATAAACTTCTTTGCAGTGCAGGCACAAAACCCAATCGACAGTCTTACTCGTTTAATAAATACGAGTAAAGCAAATTCTCACCAAAAAGCAGGTTTGCTTTTTCAACTTGCAGATTTACAGTACAACTCAAATCAAATAGCAGGTTTAAGAGAAACTATTGAGAAAACCCGCGAAATTACTACGGCTTTAGATGATCCATGCTTAAATGCCAACTTAGAGTTATTGGAGGCCAAAGAGCTCTATTTATTAAGAGCCCTCAAAGAAAGTCGATGGAAATCGAAAAGTATTATTGCATATGCCCGTAAAAATAATTGTGCAAAGGCAGAGATAGATGCGCTGTTGTATTTGGTGAATATTAATGTAAGGAACAGCAATAGAGATTCGTGTTTAATCTTTATCAATCGGGCGAAAAACAAGGCAGCTGAAATAAACGACCAACATCGAATAGTATATGCAAACAGGTTGTTAGGCGTTTATTATCTTAAAAAAAATCAGTATAAGAAATCGAGAATGATCTTAGACTCTGTGGCAAAAGCACTTTTAGCCTACAACGATTATTTAAAGATAGGGAATGCTTATAGTAATATTGCGGAGTCGTATTATTTGGAATCGAAGTATGATTCTGCACTTCTATTTGCAAGTAAAGCTGAACCATACTTGATAAAAGGCTATGGAAATTATGCATTAGCCGCTAATTACAATATGATAGCGATAATAAACAAAAGCACTGGACGTATTGATAAAGCTATAGATGTTTATTTTAAAGGCTTAAAAATCGCTGAAGATTACAATATCACATCCTTGCAGAATATTTTCTGGTACAATTTAGGAAACTGTTATTATATTTTAAATGCAAGAGATAAAGCAGCCGAAAATTTTAAGTTGTGCTTAAATCTGGCCAGGCAAAATAATGATACTTCTTCCATGGTATATTCGCTTTCTGCATTGGGAAATGTCGCTTTGGAGGAAGATGATAATAATGCGGCAAACGACTATTTGCTCGAATCGATGAAATTAGCCTTGCTAAGTAATGATACGTATATGCTTAGTTTTTTGTCGTCGAGTATAGCAAAACTTAAAATTAATCAACAAAAATATAACGAAGCACAAGCCTATTTGGACAGAGCTTATAACTATGACCGCATTTTAAATTCTCCTGAAAGCAGTATCAATACAAAAATAATCCAAGCACAGCTTTTTGCAGAAACGCAGAGAACACAGAAAGCTATTGAATTGCTACTGCTTATTTTGGATGAAGCCCAAAAGATACAATCAGTAGAAAATTATCGTTATTCACTTGAAACACTGAGTGAGGTCTATGAAAAAAGGAAGGATTATGAGAATGCATTAAGATTTCATCGTTTGATTGATCAGATTGAAGACAGTTTAAATTTAACATCGACACTTGAAAAATTTGTAAATCAAGAATTAGAGTTTGAGCAGGAAAAAATAGAAAGAATACAACAACTCGAAACCGAAAAAGCAACGCTCGAGCATCAAAGCAAACTAAAAGAAACGCGCTATATTGCTATTCTGGCCATCTTTACTACCGTCGTTTTTCTGGTTATTTCTTTTCTTTTTTATTTTTTATCGAAGTCGAGAAGTCGAAGAGCGAAGATTTTTGAAAGAAAGAATCGGATTATTGAAAAGAATAGTCAGGAATTAAGAGTAACAGTCGCTAAATTAAGGCAGCTCACTGATGAACTTGATATCGCCAATACAACTAAATCCAAACTGTTTTCCATCATTGGCTACGACTTAAAAAATCCTTTTAATGTAATTTTGGGTTATGCTAATGAATTGATGACGGATGAACCTGAAGATAAGGAAACGAGACAGATTTTTTATCAAAGAATAGTAAAATCGTCAAATCAGCTTGTTGAAATGATTAATACTTTGCTTGAATGGGCAATGGCACAATCGGGCAAAATAGCGTATATGCCTGAGCTGGTTAATATTACTAAAGTGCTGAATGAGGTTATTGATACTTCAAAAATAAACGCAGATAAAAAGAGCATAAACATTGAGAGAGATTTTGATAGGGATGCAGAATATATGCTTGTGGCAGATAAAAATATGATGGTTAGGATCTTTCATAATTTAATAAGTAATGCCATAAAATTTACGCAAAAAAATGGTCAAATCAATGTGGGATGGAGCAAAGAACAAGACCAGATTCGCTTTTTTGTAAAAGACAATGGCATAGGAATGGTCCCGGAAGATGCTGCTGACATTTTTGAAAAATCGCTAGATATGTCGAAAGACGGCACACAGGGAGAAAAAGGAACCGGACTCGGTTTAAGTATTTGTAAAGAGTTTGTGAATAAACACGAGGGAAATATTTGGGCCGAAAGCGAATTAGGAAAAGGATCTAAATTCTATTTCAGCATCCCGATTTAAAATACATCACTCAATTTCGATATCGTATTTATATAGCAAACCTCCAATTTCTGTTAGCGAAAATTTTGCCTTTTTAATCCGATTTAGCTCAGGGTCTATCCTATAGTTAAACGCACTTCTAAAATCGGCTTTTTGAAGCTTGCTGTTTTCGAAATGGGCGCCTGATAAATCGCAATTATCGAAATGTGAGGCGCTTAAATCGGCTTCAGTAAAATCAACCTCTTGTAAATTACAATTTATAAATGGCGTGTTTTTTTAACTGGCATTTATAAAAGGAAGAAAAACTTAACTGACAAGCATCAAATTTTACCGAAAACAGAAAATTGTTTGCCTGCTCAAAATGCAAGCCCATCTATTTGCAGTTTTTAAATTCCGCTTCCTTAAAAGATGTATTCGTAATTTTTGCATTGCTTAAATCGCACGCTTCAAAAATACATTCGGCAAAGCTGAAATTCGCTAAATTAACAGGCGTGAAAACGCAATTCATAAACGTACAATTCTCGAAATTATTAATGAGTTATGTGTGTAATCAATTTCTTTAACGATCTCGTTTTCGGCAAAAATTTTCTTCATTTAATTGAGAGATAAGCAATCAATGTTTAGGGGAAATATGCAATTAAGGAGCCGGAATTTAAGAAAACCTGATTAAAATAAAAACAACAAAACAATTAAAATTATCAAGATTAAAATTGTCATGGGCGGTATTCCTTTATCGCTTTTCTTAATGGCCTGAATGGCTGTGTTTAAAACAAGCAATGCTATAAATATGTACACAATATATTCCATATTAATCCTGCATATTAAGTCGGGTGTATTCTTCTAATGCTGCATAATCTTTAATTCAATAAGTCATAAATAATAAGATGCGTCCCAAAGTTAGTAAAAGCCTTTTTACGGCATGCGAAAAATGAGTATTTATTTGTTGGATGGCAATAAAAGGAAAAATCGGCTCAATTTATAATCGTTACAAATTAGCATATTTAGTTCAGAAAAAGGGGAATACAATTATCTTTATAGGCTAGAGCTGCAATAAAGTGTTTTTTTATTGTTGTTTTATTAATAAGCAAAAACAGACCTATGACACAGAAAGAAACCAGTCGAAGAGATTTCCTGAAAAAATTAGCCATCGGAGGTGGTGGCGTAGTTGTTTTAGGAAAATATCATTTCTTATTTGGAAATGAAGCCGCCAATGGAATCCTCAAAGCCATAGTTGTTGATTTTGATAAATGTACGGGTTGCAGAACCTGCGAAACGGTTTGTTCTGCTTTTCATCATCCTGTCGAAATTAATGGCGAATATTTAAATGGTTTAGGAAATCCAAAATTGGGTAATATTCAGGTTTATCATTTTAATCCTGATGTTGATATACCTAGTGTTTGCGCCAATTGTCCAGACACGCCCTGCGTAAATGCTTGTCCGGTAAATGCGGATCCTAATGCACTTATAAAACCCATTTTTCGAGATGAGCAAACTCAAGCCATTCGAACAAATCATTCCGTTTGCATCAGTTGTGGTTCTTGTGCCGCCGCTTGTGAGGGTGAACGTACGGGTGTTATAAAAATGAATCCTATTACCAATCATCCACAACATATCTGTGATCATTGCGGAGGAGATCCACAATGCGTTAAAAATTGTCCTTTTGGTGCCTTATCGTTTAGAGAAGCGGATGTAAGCAGGGCTTATTTTGGTTTGTCGCCGGAAGAAATTGCCGAAGAATTATTTGAACGTTATTATGCAGGAGAGGAGGTGATCAATGGATAAGATTTGGGGACAATATGGAGTTTTATTAGATGTAAATCTAACAACGAAGGAAATTAAAAAAACAGCGATACCCAAGGATGATTTAAAGCATTATCTTGGTGGTCGTGGATTAGGAATGAAAATATTATGGGATAGGATAAAAGAACCCGGACTCGATGCTTTTTCGCCCGAAAATCCATTATTATTTATGCCCGGGCCATTCAGTGGTTTGCCTATTCCTTCTTCATCGCGTACAACGATTGTAACAAAATCGCCGCGTACATCACCCATAAATAAAAAATTCGAGCATTCATCTACCATTTCCTATGCCAATATGGGCGGGTTTTTTGGACCGGAAATTAAGTATGCCGGCTACGATGGAATTGTAATTACCGGAAAGGCAAGTGCTCCGGTTTATCTGCTTATTGAAGATGATAAAGTGGTACTTAAAAGTGCGCGCTCCTATTGGGGAATGGGAACCGATAGTTTCGATAAAATATTAATCGAAAAATACGGTAAAGAATACCAGTCGTGCTATATAGGTCAGGGTGGCGAAAATCAGGTTTTATATGCTAGCGTTATCAATACAGCAGCACGTGCGGCCGGCCGTGGCGGCGTAGGAGCTGTTATGGGCTCTAAAAATTTAAAAGCCATAGTAGTTAAAGGCACACAGCAGCCCAATTTGGCTAAACATAAAGAATATCTTGATTTATTGGCTAAAGCTAGGAATGCATTTCGCGAAGATATAGAAGGCGTTGAATATTGGCGTTCGGGAGGGACGGCACATGCACTCGAAAGTTCGAGCAATAATGGCACTATGGCCGTAAGAAATTACCGCGAAGGCACTTTCAAAGAAATAGAAATGATCAATACCAAAGCGGCAAGAACTCAAATTTGGAAACGTGATTTTGCATGTTTTTCTTGTCAACTTGCCTGCAAAAAAAGCGGCTTTGCTAAAGGAGCTTATGGTGGTGTTGTTCACGATGGGCCGGAATACGAAACCGGAACTATGGTTGGAGCCAATCTTTTAATTTCTGACTTAGCAGGGCTGAACAAGATAATCAGTATTTGCGACGATTATGGAATTGATATAATTACGACAGGTGGTGTGCTTGGTTTTTTGATGGAGGCACGCGAAAAAGAAATGATTGATCTCGACTATTTGGATGGAATCGATTTAACCTGGGGAAATGTGGATGCTTCAATCGAGATGATTCATAAAATTGTCAGAAAAGAAGGCATCGGGAAATTGGCCTCGCAAGGTGTAAAAGCTTTGGCTGAAGATATTGGACAAGGGTCAGATGAATTTGCAATTCATGTAAAAGGCCACGAATTGGCGGCCTGGAATGTAAATACACGCGCAGAACGGATGATGATTACTTATGGAACTGCAAATCGTGGAGCATGTCATCTCAATAGTTCAAGCCCTAGTCGCCAAAACCACAACGCAATGCAAGATTCTTTAGGTGCGTGTAGCTTTGCCGGAAGTTGGTATAGAGGAGAAATTTCCTACCGTCATTTTATTGAAGTAATTACCGGTATTGAGCACACAGAAGAGGAGTTTGCTCAAATTGGTGAGCGTATTTTTAATTTGGAAAAAATGTTCAACTACCGCGAAGGTTTTACGCGCATTGACGATAAAATGCCGGAACGCTTTTTTAAAGATGCGCATACTTACGGAAAAGGAGAAGGCGTTTTGGCAACACACGACGATTTTAATCAATGGATAGAAGCTTATTATAAAGAGCGTGGATGGGCTTTGGAAACAAGTAAACCTAGTCGCGAAAAGCTGGTTGAACTGGGCTTGGAGTTTACAGCCTAACCCTGAGTTACGCCGTATTTTTTGATCTAAATTAGTAGTATAAAGCTAAAGTTTTGACGGTTTTGGAGCTGTTTTCAATTCACGTATTTTAACTTTTTAACACTAAAAAATTTCCTACTTTTGCAGCAAAATAAAGAAATTACAATGGCTGCAGACAATGATAAAGTGATAGCTGAAGGATTAACTTACGATGATGTTTTGTTAATTCCGGCGTATTCTGAAGTTTTACCTCGTGAAGTGGAAGTTAGAACAAGGTTTACACGCAATATTTGCGTAAATATTCCTGTTATTTCAGCGGCCATGGATACGGTTACCGAATCAAAAATGGCAATTGCCTTAGCACAAGAAGGCGGAATAGGTGTTATCCATAAAAATATGTCTATTGAAATGCAGGCCGGTGAAGTTCGTAAAGTGAAACGCGCTGAAAACGGAATGATTATAGAGCCTGTAACCATATCTTCTAAAGCGCTTGTGTCTGATGCGCTGGCACTTATGAATGAATACCATATTGGAGGGATTCCTGTAGTGGATAAAACGAATAAATTGGTGGGTATAGTTACCAATCGCGATTTGCGTTTTGAGCGTAAGCTAGGCCGTGCTATCAAAGAGGTTATGACCAAAAAAGTGGTAACAGTTAGTGAGTTTACAACCTTTGAAAAAGCAGAAGATATTTTACAGGAAAACAAAATCGAAAAGCTACCTGTAATTGATAAAGATAAAAAGCTTATTGGTTTAATCACCTATCGGGATATTATTAAAATTAAAGAACGCCCGAATGCGTGTAAAGATGATCGCGGACGCTTGCGTGTTGCGGCAGCTATTGGTATTGGAGGGGATAGTATGGCTCGCGCCGAAGCACTTGTTAATGCAGGGGTAGATGCGCTTGTTTTGGATACGGCACATGGCCACACCAAAGGCGTTATTTTAACGCTGAAGAAAATAAAAGAAATCTATCCTGAAATGGAAGTTGTAGTCGGAAATATTGCTACCGGTGAGGCTGCTAAAGCTTTGGTTGAAGCTGGAGCCGATGGCGTTAAAGTAGGTATTGGCCCGGGTTCTATCTGTACTACTCGCGTTATTGCAGGTGTTGGTGTTCCTCAGTTTACTGCTGTTTTGGAAGTAGCAAAAGCACTTAAAGGAAGTGGTGTTCCGGTTATTGCCGACGGAGGAATCCGCTATACGGGCGATATTGTAAAAGCTTTAGCGGCAGGTGCCGATACCATTATGGCAGGTTCCTTATTTGCGGGTGTTGACGAATCTCCAGGAGAAACCATCATTTTTGAAGGAAGAAAATACAAATCTTACCGCGGAATGGGTTCGGTTGAAGCGATGCAACAAGGTTCAAAAGATCGCTATTTTCAAGATATGGAAGACGAAATTAGCAAATTAGTTCCCGAAGGAATTGTAGGTAGAGTGGCCTATAAAGGAAGCTTATCTGAAGTGATTCATCAGATGGTGGGTGGTTTGCGTTCGGGTATGGGATATACCGGTTCTAAAGATATTAAAACATTGCAACAGGCCAAGTTTACGAAAATTACAGCAGCCGGAGTTGTAGAAAGTCATCCACACGATATTGCAATTACACGTGAAGCCCCTAATTATAGTCGATAATTTTACTCAAAATTGCTAAAATGATTAAAAAATGGTTTAGTCTTTTCGGACTGCTTTTACTTTTCAATAGCTTCGGTTTTGCACAGCAAAATACTGATGTATTGCTTAGTGTAGGCGATGAAAAAGTAGTTGCGGAAGATTTTTGGGCCATTTATCAGAAAAACAGCAAAATACAAGGGAAGGCCGAAAAAACCAGTTTAAAAGAATACCTCGATTTGTATATCAACTTTAAACTTAAAGTTAAGGAAGCCAAAGATGCTAAAATGGATACAGCTCAGGCATTTATCAATGAGCTTGAAGGTTATCGAAAGCAACTTGCCAAACCGTATTTGGTTGTTCAAGAGCTAAACGACGAAACGGTATATCAGCTTTACCAAAGAATGCAAAACAATGTAAGAGCAAGTCATATTTTGATTCGATTACCCGAAAATCCAATGCCACAAGATACTTTGGCCGCTTTTCAAATGGCGATACAAATTCGGGATGAAATTCAAAAAGGAAAATATAGTTTTGCAGAGGCTGCAGAAATCTATTCGGAAGATCCATCTGCGCGTGATACAGAAATGGAAAATGGTCGACCCGGTCGTTTGGGAAATAAAGGCGATTTAGGCTATTTTGGTGTTTTTGATATGGTTTATTCTTTTGAAGAAGCCGTGTATTCTTTGCAGATTGGTGAGATTTCGAAACCTGTTAGAACACGATTTGGTTATCATTTGATTTACTTAAGCGATAAGATTCCGGCAATTGGCGAAGTAGAAGTCGCCCATATTTTTATAAAAAAATCGCCATCGGCCGAAATAGATTCAGCGAAATTAAAAATAGATGCCATTTATAAGCAGCTTCAGGATGGCAAAGCTTTTGATACGCTCGCAAAAGCTTATTCCGACGATAAAGGTTCGAGTTCTAAAGGAGGTCTTTTACCTAAGTTTGGAGCCAATAGAATGGTTCCGGAGTTTATCTCAACGTTGTCTAAGATGCAGATTGGCGCTATTTCCAAGCCTATAAAAACGAGTTTTGGCTGGCATATCATACAATTTATCGATCAAGATCCCATCAAAGATTTTGAGCAATCAAAAGCAGAAATTAAGGAAAAGCTAAAAAGAGATGTCCGCTCGCATAAGGGCGAACAAGCAAAAATAGCGCAGATTAAGAAAGAAGAAAATTTTAAAGAATATCCTGAGAATAGAGAAGAAGCCAATAGACTTATAACGGTTGATTTTTACGCCAAAGATTTTCGTTTAAAAGGTATGGAAAGCCATGTCAAACCGCTTTTTTCTATTCGGCAGAAAGTGTATACACAATACGATTTTTTAAAATTCTTTGCTGAGAATAAAAAAACGCAAGTGCCTTCAAGCCTTCAAACGGTTATAGAAGACAGCTATAAAGCTTTTGTTGATAAGAGCTGTTTGGAGTTTGAAGAGCAGCATTTGCAAGAAAAATATCCGGAATACCGAATCATTCTAAACGAATATCGCGAAGGCATTTTATTGTTTGATTTAATGGATAAAAAAGTTTGGTCGAAAGCAAGTTCGGATAGTTTGGGCTTAATGCAATATTTTAATAAAAACAGAAAGAAATATAGGTGGGAAAAACGTGCTCAACTTGTTGTTTTTAAAACAAATGATAAAGAAAAATTAGCAAAAATTGAGCAAGCCTATCAACCTGGAAAACCGGAAGTTGATATTATCAATAGCCTTAAGCAAGACAGCTTGAATCCAATACCTATTGAACATTTGCTTGTAGAGTCCGGAAAAACAGTTTACGATCAATATAAATGGAAAAAAGGTGCTGTCGTTCAGTTGATTGATGAAAATGGCGAACAACAAGGTTTGATTTATTTTAGCGCTATTTTGCCTAAAACAGATAAAGAATTAAACGAAACAAGAGGAAAAGTAATAGCTGATTATCAAAATTACTTAGAAAAATTATGGCTCAAGGATTTAAAACATCGGTATAAAGTACGCGTAAACAAAAAGGTTTATCGTAAACTAAAAGCACGTGAGAAATTATGAAAGGAAAAACACGGTCATTTATAAGTTTGTTTTTTTTATTAAGCCTTTTCGCTTGTAATTCAAATGGTATTGACGAAAATGATGTGGTTTTGGCTCGCGTTGACGATCATTATTTAAAGTATTCTGATATAGGAAGTTATATTGCTCCCGGAACAAGCCCCAACGATTCCTTACAATTGGTTCAGAGTTTTGTTAATTCATGGGTTCGCAACGAAATTTTAGTGCAGCATGCTGCAAATAACCTTCCTGATAGCTTGAAAAATTTTGATAAACAGTTAGCCGAATACCGTAATTCCTTATTACTTTTTCAGTTTAAAAAATTGTATGTCGATCAGCAGTTGGATACAGAGGTAACAGATATAGAAATAGAGGAGTATTATCAGCAACATATCAATGATTTTGAACTGAAAGAAAGTATTGTGCAGTTTAGTTTTGTGCAGATGGAAGAAAATTCGCCGCAGTTGGAAATGGCTCGCGATTTGTTTAAAAATCTGGATGATACCAGCACCGAAAAACTCAGTATAGAAAATTTTTGTGTTGAATATGGCGTGGATTATTTTATCGACGACGAGAAATGGATTCTTTTTAACGATTTATTAGCCAAGATTCCGATAACAACTTATAATAAAGCGGTTTTTCTTCGCAACAATCGTTTTGTAGAGTTTAAGGATAAACCCTATGTTTATTTCCTTTATATCAAAGGGTTTAAAGTGGCCGACGAATTATCACCTTTGGAATTTGAAAAGGAGAAGATTAGAAAAATAATAGTAAACAAGCGAAAAGTTATTTTAATTGAAAATATGGAAAATGCACTGTTCGAACGGGCATTTCAGCAAAAGAACTTTGAGATCTATTAAAAAACAACTACTAATAGGAATATTGTCTTAATTTTGGCAGCTATCCGCAAATGAATAATAAATATGATGAAAAAAACTTTTTCAGTACTTACATTGAGCTTTATAATGAGCCTGCTTGCTCTGGGTCAAGAGATTGATCAAAAACCACAAACAATTCTTGATGAGGTTGTTGCAGTTGTTGGGAAAAATATTATCCTCCAATCCGATGTCGAAACACAATATCTGCAATACCGTATGCAAGGATATATCGAAGGAAGCTCGTCTACTATAAAATGCGATATATTAAAAGAATTGGTTTTCCAGAAACTACTTTTAAATCAGGCGGATATCGACAGTATTGTAGTTAGTCCGGTTCAGGTGGAGCAAGAGTTGGATCGTAGGTTCAGGTATTATATTTCGCAATTTGGAAGTCAGGAAAAACTGGAAGAATATTACCATAAGTCCGTAGATCAGTTTAAAGAAGAAATGCGTGAAATTATTGCTGATCAGATTGTTCAGCAAGACGTACAGCAAGAAATAACCAAGAATGTTACGATAACGCCCAAAGAGATAAAAGTTTTTTATAAAGAGATTTTGCAGGATAGTTTGCCATTAATCAATACTGCCTACCAGGTTGCAGAGATAGTGAAAAAGCCACCCATTTCAGCCGCCGAAAAATTAGCAGTTAAAGAAAAACTGTTGAATTTAAGAACACGTATTCTTAAAGGCGAAAACTTTGCTACATTGGCCATTTTGTATTCCGAAGATCCCGGATCTGCAAAAAAAGGAGGAGAATTAGGCATGTACGGTAGAGGTGAGCTTTACCCTGAATTTGAAACAGCCGCTTTTGGTTTAAAAGAAGGAGAAATTTCGGGCATTGTCGAAACGGAAGCCGGCTATCATATCATCCAAATGATTGAAAAGAAAGGCGATTTTGTAAATGTTCGTCATATTTTGCTACGCCCTAAAATTTCGCCCTATGCCCTTCAGGAAGCCGCAACTTTTTTAGATAGTATTCAAGATTTGATTGTAAAAGATAGCATCACATTTAAAGATGCAGCATTAAAATTTTCGGATGAGCAGAACCGTTTTAGTGGCGGATTTATTATCAACCAGAAAACGGGCAATGCTATGTTTCAGGCCGAAGATCTCGATCCTAAAGTTTTTTATGTAATCGATAAGATGCAGGTCGGTCAGGTTTCTAAGGCGATTTCCTATACCACAATCAAAAACCAAGAAGCCTATCGGTTGCTCAAGTTGGTTAAAAAAGTGCCAGCGCATAAAGCCAATATGATTCAAGATTATGATATTATTCAGAAAGCAGCTATTAATAAAAAGAAACAAGCGGTAATTGATGAGTGGGTAAAGGAAAGAGCGGCAAAAACATATATTCACATCAACGATAAATTTAGCAATTGTTCATATTTTGATGCATGGCAATCAAAATAATTGCGCCACGTTTAGATGCTTAATATAGAACAGATAAGCCCGGATATTCCAGAGTCTTTTACTGTTCCTGCCATGCTTTTATTGGCAGGTGCAGGACAAAATGTGGGGAAAACTACCTTCGCCGTAAATAGCATCAGGCACTTAAAGAAAAAGGGTTTAACGGTATATGGTTTAAAAATAACCCCTCATTTTCATACGGATGAGCCCGATCATATGTTAATTAAAACGGCCGACTATCAAGTGTCCCTAGAGAAGCATCGGGATGGGAAAAAGGACAGCTCCCGAATGTTGAAGGCAGGTGCAGATGAGGTGTTTTTTGTTCAAACACTTTCTGATTCTGCTCTGGCGAAAGTGTTTGATTTTGTTCGCCGTATGGCCGATGAAAAAGTAATATGGGTTTGCGAATCGGGTGGTTTGCGATCTGTAGTAAAGCCTGGCTTGTTCCTTTATTTTAAATTGAAAGATGCAGAGCCCCAAAAAGCTTCAGCTAAACGATTAATGCCTTTGGCCGATCGAATTGTACAATTTGACGGAACGGACTTTGATTTTTCGGCAGAACAAATTGATTTTGTCAAGCATCGATTTATAATCAAACAATAGCTTCGCTTAACCAGTTCCAAATCATAGTTTTACCCTTTGGTGTTAGTATGGATTCGGGGTGGAATTGGACACCTTTGATATTGTATTTTCTATGGCGTATCGCCATAATAATTCCCATTTCGCTGCGTGCAACTATCTCTAAATCAGTTGGAAAATCCCCATCGGAAACGGCCCAACTGTGGTATAATCCTACTTGAAAATGATCATCTATTGATCTGAATATCGAATCGGTTTTTAATACATTTGTTTTTCGGGCAATGCCATGTACGGGTTGATTCAAATTAAATAATTTTGCTCCAAAATATTCAGCGATGGCATGATGGCCCAGGCAAACACCTAAAATTGGTTTCGAGCTTGCGTATCGATCGATAATTTCCATCATTAAACCTGCTTCAGATGGAAGTCCGGGGCCGGGTGATAGCATAATCTTATCGTAGTGTTTAATGGTGTCTAAATCGATTTTATCGTTTTTGATAATATCGAGTTTTTGTACACCAAATTGCACAATCAATTGTTTCAAATTATGAGTAAAAGAATCGTAATTATCGAGTAAAAGTACTTTCATCTAAAGCAATTTTTATCTTTGCAATACTATAAAATTTATGGGGATTATGCTGCAGAAATCAGAAGCGATTGATAAAATGAATGCACTCGGAAAAGCGCGTGTCCCTTTTCTCTTTGTCATCGACTTTTTAGCCGAAAATAGTTTGGTCTTGCCCTTGGATGAAATAAAGTCCGATGAGCTGTTGTATGCCCTTGGCGACAAAACAAATGCTCCGGCACTTGCTGATCACACAATAGAGGAGCATTTGCAATTTGCTAAATATCCTATACGTTTTAAGCAGTATCAAAAGGCGTTTGCACACGTCAAAAAGAATCTCGATTTCGGAAATACGTATTTGATTAACCTTACACAAGCAACGCCTATTAGCATAAACAGAACAAGTAAAACGATTTTTTATCAGGCTAAAGCAAATTATAAATTATGGTTGAAAGATCGGTTTGTCGTTTTTTCGCCGGAAACCTTTGTTCGAATCGCTGATGGAAAAATTGCCTCTTTTCCGATGAAAGGAACAATAGATGCCAAATTACCAGATGCCGAAAAGCAAATCCTTAATGATTCTAAAGAAACGGCAGAACACAATACGATAGTCGATTTAATCCGCAACGATTTAAGTATTTTGGCAACAAATGTGTATGTAAAACGCTTTCGTTATATCGATCGCATAAAAACAAATCAGAAAGATTTGCTACAAGTTTGTTCTGAAATAGAAGGCGATATAGCCGATGATTTTTTCGATGAATTGGGCACACACTTTTTTAAAATACTACCTGCAGGATCCATTAGCGGAGCTCCGAAGAAAAAAACAGTGGAGATTATTTTAGAGGCAGAAGCGTACGATCGGGGATTTTATACCGGTGTTTTTGGGGTATTTGATGGGGAGCGTTTGGATAGCGCGGTGATGATACGCTTTATTGAAGAAAAAAAACAGGAAATGCTGTTTAAAAGCGGAGGTGGAATTACTACATTTAGCGAAGCAAAAAAAGAATATAACGAATTGATAGACAAGGTGTATGTCCCAATTTATTGAAAGCATACGAATTCTTAATGGAACGATTGAATTAAGCGATTATCATAACGATCGTTTTAATGCAACGCGTAAATCATTCTTTTGTGTAGATGAAGACATCGATTTAGTACAGTGTATTGCTATTCCAAAAGCCTTTCGAAAAGGGCTTGTAAAATGCAGAGTTTTATACGATTTGGCTATTTTGGACATGCAATTTGTTCATTATCAGGCGGCTCCCATTCGAACTTTGCAATTGGTTGATGCTTCGGTGAATTACGCGTATAAATTTGCCAATAGAGAGCAACTGAATGCCTTAAAAGCAAAAGCCAATTCAGCTGACGAAGTCTTAATTGTGAATAATGGAAAAGTAAGCGATACCTCATTTAGTAATATTCTATTTTATAAAAACGGACATTGGTTTACACCTGATTCTCCTTTATTGGCGGGAGTTCAGCGTGAGTTTTTGTTGAACAGGGGACAAATTGAAGAGTTGAGAATAAGCCCTCAAGAACTATCGCAATTCGAATCTTTTATGCTTATTAATGCCATGTTGCCTTTTGATGAATCACGTGCATTACCCATTCAAAATATATTAAGCTGATGGGTTTAAGCTTTAGCATAAAAACAATAGAGAATATAGCGTCCACAAGCCTTTTATTGCGCGACTGGCAAAATAGGGGTAAGCTTATTCATGGCGATGTTTTACGAGCTGTAAACCAAACCGGCGGTATTGGGCAAGCCGGCAACCGTTGGGAAAGCGAAAAAAACAAAAATTTGACATTTAGTTTCTATATAGAGCCCAGGTTTTTAGCGGCTTCTGATGTGTTTATGCTTAATAAAATAGTAGCCTTAGCCGTGCACGACTATCTGAGCGAAAAGCAAATTGCCGAAGTTAAGATCAAATGGCCAAACGATATTTATGTTGGTCACAAAAAGATTACAGGCATGCTTACTCACAATAGTTTTTTGGGCGATAAGCTGGAATACAGTATAGTTGGTTTGGGTTTAAATATCAATCAAACGGAATTTAAAAGCGAGGCTCCAAATCCAATTTCTTTAAAGCTGCTAAGAAATACTACTTTTGACTTAGAAAATGAATTAAATCTACTGTTAGACTGTATTAAAACGAGATACAGTCAGTTAAAAAATAAGCTTTGGTACTTGCCCGATGCCGACTATTTGAGGCACTTGTATGGGATCAACGAACAACGAAATTTTTCAGATCGCGAGGGCATATTTACGGGTCGAATCAAAGGTATCGACAACTATGGCCGCTTGTTGGTTGAAAAAGCAAACAAGCAGCTAGCTAGCTACGATATAAAAGAAATAGAATTTCTGTAAATATGAAGAAACTTAGCTGTATTTTTCTTGCAAGCGATCAACCAAAACATCCACGAAATTTTGCAGAGGCTTTTTAGCCATCATTGCAATCATTGCATTCATATCGCCATTAAAAACAACATGAACCTCTGATTGAGCATCATCTATTTTTTTAATATAGGTACTCAAATCGTAGGAAAAAGGATTTTTTCCTTTTGAAACCATTTCAATTTTTTCGTTTTCCACGTTTTTGCCAAAAGCCATATTCATATGCGCCATATTTTCTATGGTAAAAGCGCAGCTTGTCATAGTCGAGCTCCAATTTACCACTTTGCTTGGCATTAGGTCTTTTAAATTATTAAAATCGCTCAAAAGTGCGTAAATTGTTTCGGAAGAACTGCTAATTGTTTTTTTGTGACTGGTAATTGTTGTCATACTATTTATTTATTTTCCCCAATTTTCGGGATCTTTTCTCCATTTTTTTAAGGATTCTAAGTCTTTTTCCAGGATAAACTCATCGGCAAATGCTTGTTCGGTCAATGCATTGTAATCCGATAAAGTAAGCATCTTGCATTTTGCTTTTTTGAAATTTTCTTTAGCAATATCAAAGTCGTAGCTGAAAATGGCAACCAATCCTTTTACTTCGCAGTTTAAGGCGCGTATTGCTTCTACGGCTTTTAAACTGCTTCCACCGGTTGAAATTAAATCTTCGATAATAACAACTCTTTGTCCGGATTCGACAACACCTTCCACTAAATTTGTCATGCCGTGGGCTTTTTCAGAAGAACGAACATAAGCAAAAGGAAGCCCCATATCTTGTGCAACTAATGCGCCTTGCGCTATTCCGCCGGTAGCAACCCCAACGATTAAATCAACATCGCCTATCTCTTCCTGAATGAGCTTAACAAATTCTTGTCGGATATAGGTTCGGATTTGAGGATAGGATAAAGTAAGTCGATTGTCGCAGTATATTGGAGACTTCCAACCGGAGGCCCAAGTGAAGGGATTGTTAGGTTGAAGCTTAACTGCTTTTACTTTCAATAATAGTTTCGCTACTTGAAGTGCTATTTCATTCGTATTTTTATCTTCGGCTTGCATTACGCATTATTTTAAGTGAAGAGAATTTCTCTTTTATTGAAAAGATTCTTTTATTTTTGATTTGAATAAATGTAGTTTATTGCCATTGCTCTAAATTTAGAACAGAAAAACAGATCATTTCGTATGCAAAAATATAAAGTTTTCATCAACGACAAGTGGATTTTTTTCGGAGAAGTTTTAAAGAATCAAACGACTGAAAATGAAGAGTATGACATCCTGGATGGAACAAGTCTGCTGATACATAATTTTGCTGAAATGGTAAAATCGGGCACTTTTGATAGGAATATCGCTTTAATTTTTACCAAAAATGTGAAGGAATCCTTTGAGCAGTTTTTAGGTTATTTTGATGTTCTTGAAGCTGCAGGCGGCATTGTAAAACACAAAAACAATGGCTATTTAATGATTAAGCGATTTGGGGTTTGGGATTTTCCAAAAGGTAAAATTGAAAAAGGAGAGCGCATTGCTGAGGCTGCTCTGCGCGAAGTTGAAGAAGAAACCGGTGTGCAAAATCTTGAGATTGAGTCGGAATTACCTACAACCTATCATATGTATCGCTATGCCAAGCAATGGATCGTGAAAAGAACATATTGGTTTTTAATGAATAGCGACTATCAAGGCAAGCTTATTCCTCAGGAAGAAGAGGATATTTTAAAAGCGGTTTGGGTCGATCAAGATAAACTGAGTACCTACCTGAAAGGGACTTATGGTAATTTAATAGATTTAGTTAGGCAAGCTGGCATCTAAAAATTTAGCCATCGAATTCTTCTTATTGCATTTGGAGAAATAGATTATTCGGCTAACTTTGCGTGAATGAGAATAGACATCGTACTCCTTATTGCTTTTTATTTTGTTGCACCTGCCCTCATTTTAAAAGCATGTAAAAAAATCCCTTTATTAAAGAAAATCGGTTCTATCGCTATTGCTTATATTATCGGTATTTTATTAGGGTTATCAAAATTATTACCAAGCGATATTTATGCTACACAAGATTTGCTTACCAGCATAACGGTGCCTTTGGCCATTCCGCTGTTATTGTTTCCTTCGAATATCAAAGATTGGTTTCGGTTGGCCGGAACAAGTTTTAAGTCGTTAATCGTTGGATTAGCAAGTGTTTTAATTACGGTTATTATTGGTTATCAGCTGTTTCGACCTGAAGGAAATCCTGAGTTCTGGAAAGTAGGCGGATTGTTGGTCGGTGTTTATACCGGAGGAACTCCCAATTTGGCCTCTTTAAATGTGATGTTGGATGTTAAACCGGCGACTTATTTAATGGTACACTCTTACGATTTAATTATTGGAGCTTTTTATTTTCTGTTTTTAATAACAATAGGACAGAAATTCTTTAATTTTTTATTGCCCGCCTTTAAACCATCCACAGCAATAGCTTCGGCAGAAGCAGAAGAAGAAATGGAGTCTTACGATGCGTTATTCAACAGAAAAGCGTTGTGGCCACTAATAAAAGTATTGGGTTTAGCCATCTTGATATTTGTAGTTTCAGGAGGGATTGCTATGCTCTTTTCGCCTGATTATTTAATGATCGTTGTTATTTTAAGCATTAGTACATTGGCTATCTTGGCGTCCTTAATTCCTGGTGTAAATAAGGTGAACGAATCGTTTGACTTAGGGATGTATTTAATTCTTGTTTTTAGTATTGTTGTAGCTTCAATGGTTGATTTAACAAACCTGGCATCACCTACATTTGCCATTTTAGGCTACCTAACTTTTGTTATTTTCGGATCGCTACTATTGCAAGTGATCCTATCTAAATTTATAAAAACGGATACAGATACGATGATTATAACAAGTACGGCTTTAATTTGCAGTCCACCCTTTGTACCGGTAGTTAGTGGAGCATTAAAAAACAAAGAAATTCTGGTTCCCGGAATTACAATGGGGATTATTGGTTATGCTTTAGGGAATTACCTTGGATTTTTAGTGTCTGAGTTTCTCCTGCATTGGCCTTTTTAGGATTTGGATTTGTATGTTCACATCTTAATAAGTTGGTGAATAAAAATCTAAATTCGAATGAATAAGTCATTAATTTTTAATAATTTTACATTGTTAATAAAACGATAGTAATCAATATTAAATCGATAATAAATGAGATTTATAGTCAATAGCGTAAGCCTTTTAAGAAGCTTGCAATCCATAAGTGGTGTAATCAATACAAAAAACACTTTGCCCATATTAGATGATTTTTTATTTGAGCTTGAGGGTAATCAATTAAAAATTACGGGTTCAGATTTGGAAACTACAATGTCTGTAAGCCTTGAACTAGAAAAAGCAGATGAATCAGGGAAAGTGGCTATTCCTGCACGTATCTTGATAGAGACATTAAAAACATTTGCAAATATTCCTGTAACATTAACTGTTTCTGACGACGATTTTCAGATCGAGCTTACTGCCGGCGAAGGAAAATACAAGCTTTCCGGTCACGATGCCGCAGAATTCCCGAAATCGGTGCTTATGGATGATATTGTTGAAGTTAAAATTCCGGCTGATGTGCTCGTAAATGCGTTTAACAAAACCTTATTTGCAACGGGTAATGATGAATTACGCCCAGTTATGGCCGGTGTATTTTGCACTTTAGCTCCTGAAAGTGCCACTTTTGTCGCTACCGATGCACATAAATTGGTGCGTTATACGAGAACAGATGTAAAATCAGAAGCCAATATTTCGTTTATTTTACCAAAGAAACCGCTTAATCTTTTAAAGAATGTACTGCCTCAAGACGAGGAAGAAGTTCTATTGCAATATTCGCAAAAGAATGCGGTATTCCTTTTTGATAATATGATATTGAGCTGTAAATTGGTTGATGGTAAATATCCGAATTACGACGCGGTTATTCCGGTTGACAATCCCAATAAAATGGCTGTCGATCGTTTGAGCTTATACAATTCCATTAAACGGGTTTCTATTTATGCCAATCAATCTACCCATCAAATTCGCTTTAAAATACAAGGTCAGGAACTGGTATTGTCTGCCGAAGATTTGGATTATTCGAATGCTGCCAACGAGCGTTTAGCTTGTAATTATGCCGGAGAAGATATGGAAATTGGATTCAACTCCCGTTTTTTATTGGAAATGCTTTCCAATATGGATACCGATGAAATAACTTTTGAAATGTCGGCGCCCAACCGTGCAGGTTTAATTGTTCCGGTTGATGGCGGAAATGAAGCCGAAGACATATTAATGCTGATTATGCCTGTTATGCTTAACTAAAAGGGCAGCATAAAAGCACAAAAAAACCAGTCTTTTTAAAAAAAATCGACTGGTTTTCTTTTTTATACTCCTGTGCTTGGCTTAAGCAAAAAACTCAATGGCTTTTGGTTTAACACCAATGGTGATAGGTGTATGTCCTTTTAACTCGCCATCGGGCGAAACGGCTTTTGAGCGCTTGGTTGATATTTTTATGTCTTTGCCTTGAATACTCATTACTTCGTGAAGATGGATATGTTCTCCGGTTAAAATTTTAGGAAAAGATTTGATGAGTTGGAAAGTATTCATCTTTTTAAGAATGGTTACATCTAGTAAACCATCGTCGAAATTAGCGGCTGGTGCCATTAAAAAATTAGAGGTATAACGTGTATTCGAAACTTCAACAAACAGCGTGTCCAGTTCGTATTTTTTTCCATCCACCTCTAACAGGGTCGGCTCCGTTTTAAGGTTTAAAGCGCGATAAAAAATACCAATGGTATAGGCAAAATTTCCCAGCCATTTGAATTTTAGTGCGGTAACGGTTACATCCGAAGTAAATCCAACGCCAATAATATTAAAGAAATAAAAAGGAGCACTGCCATTTTGAGCAATACCGGCATCCACCCATTTTGTATTTGAAACATCCAAATTTTCAATCACTTCCTTTAGCTGTCCTGTTTTATAACCTAAATCACGAATAAAGGCATTGCCCGTTCCAATTGGGAGTATGCCCAAAGGTGGTTTTTTCTTGGCCGGATTTTGGATATATCCATTGGCCACTTCCATTAATGTACCGTCGCCGCCTGCCGCAAATACGCCATCATAAGCTTCGAAACTGGTTTCGCTAACAATTCTACTTGTTTTATCTCCGCCTTGCGTAGCGATGAGTGTAATGTCGTGTCCGGCATTTTTTAATAAGTGCAATGCCTTGTCCTTTTGCCTTTTAGCTCTTCCGTTTCCTGCAAAATCATTGTAAAAAAGTAATAGTTTCACTGGTGTTTTTTTAGTAAATACTTAAAGAAATTGCGTTTCGGGAGAGACAAATATAGACAAATAATTGAATTTTAAAATTTGTCATTTGCATTTACGCTTTCAATAGGTATTTTTTACAGATATAAGGCGCAAGAAAAATTGCGAGTAGAACCAATAGCCCAACTCGGCCTTGCAAAAGGTCTGTTTTGTCTGCAGCGAATTTACTTAGGAGATAATCTCACTCAGTTCGAGCCAGCGCAATTCTTTGTTTTCGAGTTCTTGACTAAGTTGCTCAAAGCGTTTGGAAATGGATTGAAGCGCTTCCGGTTTTAGCTCTCCGGAATTCATTTGTTCCAAAATATCTTCTTTTTCTTCTTCCAGTTGTGCAATTTCCAGTTCGATAGCCTCGTATTCTTTTTGCTCGTTATAAGAAGCTTTTCGTGGTTTATTTACTATTGTTTTCGTCGGCGCTTCTATTTTTCGATTTGCTTTTTCGGCCTTTTTTTCTTCGCTTGCTTCAATGTCTTGCATTTCGCGATAATCGGAATAGTTGCCCACAAAATCTTTTATATTTCCTTGTCCGTTAAAAATAAATAGATGATCGGCAAGGCGATCCAAAAAATAGCGATCGTGCGAAACGATGATTAAACAGCCCTTAAAATCGAGCAAGAATTCTTCTAATCTGCCCAGTGTGAATAAATCCAAATCGTTGGTGGGCTCATCCAGAATCAGAAAATTTGGATTCTTGAGTAAGGTGATAACGAGGTGAAGTTTCCGTTTTTCGCCACCACTAAGGCTACTGAAAAAACTATGCTGCAAATTATGCGAAAATCCGAAATGAAACAGAAACTGAGCAGCCGAAATCGTGCTGTGTCCCATATCGATCTGATCGGCAATTTCTTTTACAATTTCTAAAACGCGTATATCGTCTTGCAATTGAATCCCGCTTTGCGTAAAATAGCCAAATCGGGTTGTTTCGCCGGTGATAATTTCTCCTGAATCGGGCCTTATTTTTTGGGTGAGCAAATTTAAAAATGTTGTTTTGCCGCTGCCATTATCGCCCACAACGCCAATACGTTCGCCGCGTTTAAAAATATAGTCGAAGTTTTCGATTAGCTTTAAGTCACCAAAACTTTTGCTTAGCTTTTTAAGCTCTAAAATTTTTCGGCCTTGCCGACTCATTTTAACATTAAAGTCGAGCTGTTTTTGTTCCAGGCGTTGTTTGGCTACTTTTTCAATCTCGTAAAAAGAATCGATACGTGCTTTGGATTTATGCGTTCGCGCCTTAGGTTGTCTCCGCATCCAATCCAGTTCTGTGTGGTATCGGTTTTTCGCTTTTTCTATTTCGGCAATCTGATTGGCTTCGCGTTCGGCCTTTTTCTGAACAAAATAGCTGTAGTTTCCACGATAGATAAAGCTAGTTTGTTGATCGATTTCGATAATTTCGGTACAAACGGCATCCAAAAAATAGCGGTCGTGCGTTACCAGTAATAAACTCATCTTTTGCTTACTAAGGTAATTTTCCAGCCATTCGATCATTTCTATATCGAGGTGATTGGTTGGTTCGTCCAAAATCAGCAAATCGGCGTCATCGATTAAAATGGAAGCCATTGCCAGTTTCTTTCGCTGTCCTCCCGAAAGCGTTTCCACTTTTTGTTCGTAGTTTGTCAACTCAAATTTTTCCAGGATCTCCTTAACTTTTATTTCGTAATCCCAAGCTTCAGCATGATCCATAGCCTGAATGGCAGCATCCAGTTGTTGCTGCGATTCAGTATTTATCTCTTTTTCGTAGTTTTTTAATGCTTTTTGATACTCTTTTATGATTTCAATATAGCGATTATCGGCATGGAAAAGCACCTCGTTTATGCTTGCATTATCCTCAAAAACGGATTCTTGTCTTAAATAAGCTATCCGGAGATTTTCTTTTTGTCGAACAGATCCCGAATCAGGAATATCTAAGCCGCATAAAATATTCAATAAGCTTGATTTACCGGTTCCGTTCTGTGCTATTAAGGCTGTTTTTTGACCTTCGTTTATTCGTAGGTTTAGGTTTTGGAAAAGCGGTTTATCTCCCCACGATTTTGTTAAATTTTCTGCAATAATATAAGAAACGGCCATTCATTTTTTGTTTGCTGCAAAAGTAACTATTTGCTTTATAAACTTTGAATTTAGATTTATTAATATCGATAGTCCCATGACTTCCGATTTGCTTAGAAATCCATAATCTGTTTTTATTATTTAATCCTGAATTAGAATCTCATTTTCAGGGCTAGATTGCGCTAAATTCTTTATTTTTGCCTGAAATTATTAATCTGTGGATTCTAATCGTTTTATATCTACTTCAATTTCTGAAAAGGAAAAATACGAGGGAACTGTTGCCTGGCAGAGTCCTTCTAATATTGCATTAATTAAGTACTGGGGGAAATTTGGTGTTCAAATGCCTAAAAACCCATCGCTTAGTTTTGCTTTATCAGAAGCGCACTCCAAAACAAGTATAGCCTTTCAGTCAAAAAAATCTTCAACTGCCAAACATCACTTTCTTTTCGAAGGCAAAGAAAATCCAGCATTTGAAAAGAAAGTTATTCGTTTTATCGAAGATTTGGATGCTATTTTTCCGTTTTTAAAGCAACTTGATTTGGAAATAGCGAGTGAAAATAGCTTTCCGCATTCTGCAGGAATTGCTTCTTCGGCTTCGTCGATGAGTGCTTTGGCTTTGTGCTTGTGTAGTATCGAGCAGCACCTCATCGGAAATTTGCAAGACGAAAACGAATTTTTTACAAAAGCGTCTTATGTGGCGCGACTAGGATCAGGAAGTGCTTGTCGATCAGTATATCAAGGCTTTAGTGTTTGGGGTGAATTTAGCGAACTCATCGAAAGTAGCAATGCTTATGCTGTGCCTTTTACGTTTGAAGTGCATCCGCTTTTTTTACAGCTTCGCGATAGCATATTAATTGTAAGCGATAAAGAAAAGAAAGTTTCGAGCAGAGCCGGACATGCTTTAATGCATGGACATCCCTATGCCGAAGCGCGAATCGCGCAGAGCAAACAAAATTTGAGTTGGCTTGCTGCTGCTCTTCAACAAGGCGATACCGATCGTTTTATCGAAGTGGTTGAAAATGAGGCTTTGAGTTTGCATGCCTTAATGATGAGTTCCAAACCTTGGTACTCTTTATTGCATCCCAATACCTTGATCATTTTGGATAAAATAAGAGATTTTCGAGAAAAAAGCGGATTATTTATTTGTTTTACTTTGGATGCCGGTCCTAATGTTCATGTATTGTATTCTACTGATGATGAGCAGGAAGTGAAGTCATTTATTGAAAAGGAATTAATCGAATATTGTGTAAATCAGAATATAATCCACGATAAAATGGGTGATGGCCCGAAAAGAATAGTTTAGCATGATAGAAAAGAGCGAAGTTTTTTATGGGAAGATATTGTTGTTTGGAGAATATAGTGTCATTTTTAATTCAATGGCTTTAACCATTCCTTACACTCATTTTAAAGGACAACTGAGTTTTAATTCGAATTATAAATACACTGATTTTGAATGGGCAAAAGAATCGAATACGTCTATTCGTGAGTTTGCTGATTATCTGGAAGCACTTTATAAAAAGGGAGAATTGCTCTGTACCTTAAATTTAAAACGCTTGTCTACCGATATCCAAAAAGGTTTGTATTTTGAATCGACTATCCCGCAAGGTTATGGCGTTGGTAGCTCAGGAGCCTTGGTAGCCGCCATTTACAACGAATATGCCGAGGAAAAAATTAAAAGCAGTCGGAATTTAAGCAAGAAAAGCATCTTTAAATTGAAAGCGGTTTTTGCACAAATGGAATCGTTTTTTCACGGAAAAAGTTCGGGCCTCGATCCCTTGAATTGTTATATACAGTTTCCGCTTTTAATTCAAAATTCGAGTGAAATTAAAACCGTTGGAATTCCTCGGAATAAATTTGATAAAAATGGAGCTATCTTTCTGATTAACAGTGGAAAACCTGGAAAAACAGCGCCGCTGGTAAATGCTTTCTTAGAGAGTTATAAAAGTGCTGAATACAAAAAAGCAATTGACGAAAAGTTGATTCCTCTAAACAATAAACTTATTGGTAATTTATTGGATGGAAACGGCAAGCCTTTCTTTGAGCTTTTGAATCAGTTATCGGAGTTTCAATTGCAGTATTTTGATAAAATGATTCCTCAGAGTATTCGCGAAATTTGGCGTGAAGGTGTATCGTCTAAAGTCTATTCGCTTAAATTATGTGGTTCAGGCGGCGGCGGTTTTATGTTAGGCATTACGAGCGATTATGCACGTGCAAAAAAAGTTTTGCACGAAAAAGGATTCGAGCTTATTCCTGTTTATAAAAATTCCTAGTCGAAATTAATTTAACGCATTTAGCTTTAAATCAGGCTGCTTATAGCGTCCTCCATTTAAACGATGTATTGTCAATAGCACGTGCTGTTGCCAATATTCCATCCAAATGATCAAATTCGTGTTGAAAAAGCTCGGCCAAATCGTTTTCTGCTATCCATTCTTTTAGTTCCCAGTGCTCATTATAATAAACGAATTTGATCGATTTATGTCTGTTAACTTTTACCAATAGGTTTGGAAAACTCATACAATCGTCCCAAAGCTCAAACATTTCTTTGCTTTTATAAACTATTTTGGGATTGATAATAACATAAGGTTTATCCAGATTTACATAAACCAAACGCTTCATAATCCCTAATTGGGGCGCAGCAATTCCCCTTCCGAAATGGTATTTCTTTCGAATATCTTCCATAGCGGAATGGAGATCATTTACCCAATTATTTATTTCTGGCAGCTCCGATTCTAAAACAGGAATACTAACTTCGTTTAATCGTGGATTTCCTATGAGGAGGATATCATCAGCGGTCTTCATAATGCGCTACTATTCTAGTAAAAAACACAACGAATTTAGTGATTATTTTTAATCATTATGGAGCTACTATGAAAGGATAAAAAAAGAGCACTAATCAGTATAGCAAAATGTTAGGATGACAAGTGGTTGCAAAAATTATTAATTTTTCTGAGTCACTTTTCCCCTTGGTAGTGTAATAGCTATTTCGCAGAGAATCACAGAGGAGACACCGAGTTGCACAAAGTTTATTGAAAGATTATCCTATATTTAAACACTAATTAATTACAAAAAAAGAAGCCGAAATTAAATCGGCTTCTCCAGTTAAGTTATTTGCTTACCTGCTTTTTGGCAAAATCGAAAAGCAAGCGAACGCCAACACCGGTTCCGCCCACGCCACGGTAATTGAATCTTTTTTCAACCAGCGCAGGGCCTGCAATATCCAAATGGATATAAGGATATTTTGTAAATTTCTCCAGGAATTTTCCGGCCGTAATGGCGCCACCTTCGCCGCCAGCACCCAAATTGGTCATATCTGCAATATCAGACTTTAGTAGCTCTTCATATTCTTCCCAGAAAGGAAATTCAACAAGACGTTCTCCGGTTTGTTCTCCGCTTATTTTGAGCGTGTTCATATACGTTTTGCTTTTTGATCCCATAGCTACTATGCCGTATTTTCCAATAGCATTTGCAGCGGCGCCAGTTAAAGTGGCCAAGTCGATAACCAATGCCGGATCGTATTTTTGAGCATAAGCTAAAGCGTCGGCCAAAATCATTCGGCCTTCTGCATCGGTATTTAAGACTTCAACGGTCATTCCGTTAAACATCTTAATAATATCTCCCGAAACATAAGCATTGTTATTCAATCGGTTATCGGTGGCCGGAATCAATCCGATAACATAAATAGGCAGTTTTGCTTTTGCGATAGCAAATACAGATCCTGCCACAGCAGCGGCACCTCCCATATCTGCTTTCATATTATTCATATAAGTTCCGGTTTTGATATTTAATCCGCCGGTATCATAAACAACACCTTTTCCAACAAATACAAAGGGTTTTTTATTGATTGCATTTTCTGGTTTCCACTCGAAAATACTAAAAGTAGGAGGGTCGATACTGCCTTTATTTACGGCTAATAATCCGCCCATTTTTAAAGCTTCTATCTTACTTTTGCCTAAAATTTCTACTTTTGCACCGGCATCTTTTGCAAGCATTTCGATTTCTTTGGCCAATTGTGGCGCATTCATATAATTTACCGGCTCATTAACTAAGGTTCTTGCTATTAAGGTAGCTTCTGCAACAATATTGAGTTGGTCTATTTCTTCTTGATCAAGGGATTGATCTGTAATGAAAACCGTTTGTAGCGTATTTCTTTTTGTTTCTTTTTCCGTTTTGTATTTATTAAACTGATAATTGGCTAAAACCATGCCTTCGGTAAAAGCTAAACTTTCTTCAGCCGAAAAAGATAGCGTATGAATTCCGATGGATTCTATTTTATTTTCATTCAATAAACCTACAAACTTATCGGCTGCAACTCTCAGTTGCTCAAGGAAATAAAAGTGATTGTCTTTTTCTTTCACGATTTCAACAAAATCCCAACGATTGTAGCGGTTGAATGAAAAAGAGGTTTTTTTATTGTTTTTCGATTGACCTTCGATATAGGTCAGTTCTTCGTAAGAAAAAACATTGGCATTCAGCTCATCGAATGATTTTACGAGATATAATACACTGCTCGTTTTATCGAGCGACTTTATTTTTTGGACATTTGTATACATTGGAAAATCTATTTTATTTTTAAGTCAACAAAGGTAATGAAATTCGTTGCTTGCACTAAAGGCCATCAAATAGAATTCTCATTTTAAGTCAATTTAACTTTCGATACGCATTTTTTTGTGGAAAAAGAAATTAGTCTTATTTTTGTTAGGCAATAAAAACAGATAAAACATGACGGAAGAATCGAAAATGATCTTAGAGGATGCAAAGGAAGGGATGGAAAAAGCCATCGACCATTTAATCCATTCGTTTAAAAAAATACGAGCCGGAAAAGCAAATCCTCAAATGTTATTAGGTGTAAAAGCAGAGTTCTATGGATCTTTAACACCAATAGAACAGATGTCGAATATTTCCACACCCGATCCTCGTCAGATTACTGTGCAGCCTTGGGATAAGAGCACATTAAGCGCTATCGAAAAGGCCATTATGAATGCCAATTTGGGTTTTAATCCGCAAAATGATGGCGAATTAATCCGGATAACGGTTCCGCCACTTACGGAAGAACGTCGTTTTGATTTGGTTAAATCGGCTAAAAGTGAGTCGGAACACAGTAAAATTACTATTCGTAATATCCGTCGTTCGGCCAATGATATGGCTAAAGGGATGAAAGACGAAGGTGTTTCTGAAGACGAAATTAAAGACGTTGAAGCCGAAATACAAAATTTAACGAATACCTATATTGCTAAAGCCGATGCGCTTTGCTCCGAAAAAGAAGAGGAAATCACAACGATTTAATACTTAAGCATCGCTACCATCAATAACGCAACATCTTGATTATATTAATATTACGCTAAAAAGCACGTCAAAATATGCTTGCTCTTATTGAACAGCAAAATAAGCTTCCAGCTCGGTAAGCGTATCTTTCTTTGTTTCGATATCATGAACAATTGCTCCTTGGTGCAAAACTACGATACGTTTGCAAACTTCGGTTACATGATTTAAATCGTGACTGGAAATAAGCATCGTCATTTGTGTTTTTTCTTGAAGTTCTTTGAGCAATTTTTTCAGGCGGAATTGGGTAGTTGGGTCTAAGCTCGAAAAGGGTTCGTCGAGGATAAGAATTTCCGGTTTGGTCATAATGGCTGCCGAAATCCCAATCTTTTTTTGATTTCCTTTGGATAAATCGCGGATATACTTTTTCTTTCCTAAGATTTCATCGTTAAAGAAATCGGAGAAAGAATTCAGAAATGCATCAATTTCTTCTTGTGGAAGATGATTTATTTTGCCAATAAACTGAAAATACTCTTCCGGAGTAAGGTAATCGATTAAAAAACCCTCATCCAAATAAGAGCCCGTATAATCTTTCCAGTGTTCGGAATTGGCAGTAGCCATTTCTTTCGAAAAAACCTGTCCGCTATTTGCTTTAATCAAATCCAGAATTAAACGAAAAAAAGTGGTCTTTCCTGCGCCGTTATTGCCGACCAGGCCAAAACTTTCGCCTTTATTAATGTTTAATTCCGGTATATTTAAAACGGTTTGTTCGCCGTAAACTTTAGTTAAATCTTTTACTTTTATCATGGAAAATGTTTTTTTTTAATTACGTATGTTTAGCCTTTTTGTCTATAGCCTTCGGCAATAGCATAGCGTTTTTTTCGGAAATTATTAACGGCTAATTTTATTAAACTCTGATTAAACAGTAAGCCAATAACGCCTAGTCCGCCGAGAGTTAGAACTGCCGGAACAAATCCGAAGAATGCACTTACAGGCCAATAAATCAATGCAGGAACAGCCAATAAGGGAATAACCAAAACAAAATTGTTAGCGCCAACACCTTGGTAATTCATCATAGCACCTTTGCTTAAATCCATCCGTTTTTTATTGAACGAGGCCATATACAATAATAAAGGTGCATTTACGCCTAAGTTGTAGAATAGCGAAGCAAAATTTACCCAAAATATTTTCATCCCGAAATACAGATAAGGAATAGTGAAAAAATATAAGATAAGCGTTGGGATAACCAATAAAAAGTATTTGGCTTTAAAATAATCCTGAATCCCAATATTGGAGCTGAGTATCAGATCGAAATGAGAACTTTCCCAAGCTAAAAGGTACTGGCCATAGGCGATTAAAAAACCGCCGGTGACAAAAATACCCACAAAAACCAAAAATCCCAGCATGTCTTTGTACGCATCTTGAGGATAAAAAAACAAGCCGTAAAGCAAGAAAAAAGGAATTAGAAATACGACTGATTTAGACCGCTTATTTCTTAAAATTAGTTTTATCTCGCCCAAAACCAATTCGCCTGTTTTACCAAAATTTTGCAATAGGTTTAGCTTTGCCGAAATATTTTCACCTTCTGTTTTCTTGGGTGATAAATCGTCGAGGTAGCTGTTTTTATGGATCAAACTCAGATTCCAAAAAACAAAACTAAGTGCTGAAAACAAGGGCAGTAAAACCCACAACCAGTTGCTTTGAAGTTGAGTAAAATACCAAAGCGAGATATCTGAAACAGAAAATAAATCGTATCGATCTAAAATACCCAATAGTGCAATAGCCGAGATTAAAAGGAGTATTATTTTAGGATTTAGCGTAAATTTTCGTTTGAAATAAATCAGTTTAAAATTGGCGGTAAGCTCGAAAAGGAAAACAGATAGGAACCATATAAAGGCCTGAAAACCACTAAACTCCTCGGTCATATAGCCTAAGGCGAAAGGCAGAAACAAAAGGAAAGGAACAAAATTAAAGAAACTGGTCAGCGATTTAAAAATCATAAACCATCCAATTGTTCGTCGTTTTATGCGCAGATGCAAATAAGGAATAATTTCCATTGCCGGAAGGCTTTGCAGAAAAAAGCGCATCATAAAACCGATGATAAAATAATAAATGATTATTTTCGAGAGCGTGATATCGGCGTTTACATTTTTTACTACCTCTTCTAAAACCTTATCTAGAAAAAGCCCGAGCATTAAAACATATAAGAGCATTATTAACATAAAAAATCCGATAATAATATTTAGCGCAACATTTTTTTGCCAAATACTCGATCGGATTTCTTGTTTCCACTGGTGTTGGATAAACCATTTAATCATAGTGATGTATTTATTTCAAAAGTAGGCTTTTCTTATATTCCATAAAAAAAGAAACTGTTAAAGCTGTGCTAAATTTTTAACAGTTTATCAACAACCCAATTTAGGCAAGGCTCGTTAACTAAGTTTTGAAAAAGATTCCTAAAGGATTTATTATCTTTGTTTAGCTCCATTTTGAAGAATTGGACATGCAATTTTACTGTGAATTGGAATATAAGCCTATAGAGAGGCTTAAACACGAATAGATTTTTGATTATGGCTAAATTAAACGTAAAAGACACAGAAATAACAATTATTTCATTTGCTGAAAAAGATTATATTTCTTTAACTGACATGGCCAATGCAAAAGATAGCGAAAGCCGTGCTGCTGATATTATTAAAAATTGGCTCAGAAATAGATATACACTTGAATTTCTGGGTACTTGGGAAATAATACATAATCCAAATTTTAAAGTGGTCGAATTTGACCACTTTAAATCAAGGGCAGGTTTACCAAGTTTTGTTTTAAGTGTTTCGGAATGGATAGAAAAAACGGATGCAATCGGAATAATTGTAAAAAAGGGTAAATATGGAGGAACCTATGCTCAAAAAGATATTGCTTTTGAATTCGGTTCAGCTATAAGTGTCACCTTTAAGCTTTATTTGATAAACGAATTCCAACGTTTAAAGGAAGAAGAACAAAAACTTTTGGGATGGTCGGCAAAGCGAGAATTGGCAAAGCTAAACTATCATATTCACACTGATGCTATAAAACGAAATCTAATACCCGATGAGCTTTCGTCTGCTCAAACTTCAATTATTTATGCCAATGAGGCTGATGTTTTAAATGTGGCTATGTTTGGGATTACTGCAAAACAATGGCGCGATGCGAATCCGAATTTGAAAGGAAATATTCGGGATTATGCTACAATTAATGAATTGATATGTCTTTCGAATATGGAAAACTTGAATGCCGTATTTATAAGCGAGAAACTAAAGCAAAAAGAAAGACTGATCAAACTAAATCAAATTGCGATTCAACAAATGAGAATTTTACAAGAAATGGGACAGCGGAAAATATTAAAATAAATTAATCACTTAGGAATATATACGATAAGCACTTGTGTTTGGATTTGTCTAACATAATCCAAATCTAAAATCATGTCTTTTCTCAAAGTGAAACGCTGACTTATTTTGATGTAGAATTTCTATCTTTGTTAGCGAATAAAACACAATGAATAGAATAACGCTTTTTGCCGACCTTATTTTCCCGCTTCCCATCGAAGGCACATTTACTTATCGAATTCCGTTCGAGCTGAATAATGATGTGCGAGTAGGAATGCGTGTAGTGGTGCAGTTTGGTAAAAAGAAAGTGTATACAGCGCTTGTGCGTTCCATTCACCAAAATCCTCCCCAAAAATATATCCCTAAATATGTATTGGCCGTTCTTGACGAAAAGCCTCTGGTAAATGAAAAACAGTTTGCCTTTTGGGAGTGGATGGCCGATTATTATATGACTACACTAGGCGAAGTAATGAATGCGGCACTTCCAAGTGCCCTAAAACTGGCTAGTGAGTCTAAGGTGGTGATTCATCCGGATTTTGATCGTGATTATAAAAAGCTGAACGAAAAAGAGTATTTAATAGTGGAAGCTTTGGAATTGCAAAACGTATTGAGTCTGTCTGATGTGGAGTCGATTAGCGAGCAGAAAAAAGTGTTCCCGCTGATAAAGACCTTGATTGAGAAAAAAGTGATTTTACTCGAGGAGGAACTAAAGGAAAAGTATATTCCGAAAATAGAAACTTATGTTCAGCTCGTTCCTGATTATCAAAGCGATGAAGCCTTAAAACTTTTGTTCGACGAGTTGGAAAAAAGAGCCTATAAGCAGCTTGAAGTAGTAATGGCTTATCTTCAGTTGGCATCGAATACAGAAGAGCAATTTCCTGAAATAAAAAAATCGATTCTGATCAATCGCGTCGAAAATGGGGCGCCGGCCTATAACGCCTTAGAGAAAAAAGGCATTTTTACCTCGCTTATGCGCAAAGAAAGTCGCCTGTTTACTAAAGAAGCTACCGATCATTCTTCCTCTATTCTTTTAAGCGATGATCAAGCCACAGCGCTGTTTGAAATTGAGAATCAGTTTAAAGAAAAGAATCAATGCTTGCTTTATGGAATTACGGGTAGCGGTAAAACAGAACTTTATATTAAATTAATAGCCGATACTATTGCCGCCGGAAAACAAGTGCTTTATCTATTACCTGAAATAGCATTAACGGCTCAGATTATCAACCGTTTAAGTCGTTATTTTGGAAAAAAGGTAGGTGTTTATCATTCGCGTTATAACCAAAATGAACAGGTCGAGATTTGGAATAAAGTTTTAGAACAAGACCGTTTTTCGACAGATGCCTATGAAATTATTTTATCCGCGCGCTCAGGGATATTTTTGCCCTATTCCAATCTGGGTTTAATTATTGTTGACGAAGAACACGATACTTCTTATAAGCAACACGATCCGGCCCCGCGTTATCATGCGCGTGATGCAGCTTTGGTTTTGGCTCATATGCACAAGGCAAAAGTTTTAATGGGAACGGCAACACCTTCTGTGGAGTCTTATTATAATGCCCGTAGAGGAAAGTATGGACTGGTAAATTTATCGAGCCGATTTGGCGAAAGTAGACTCCCTGAAATTTTAGTAGCCGATATCAAAGTAGAAACACGCAGAAAGATGATGCGATCGCATTTCTCTTCTTTTCTTTTAAATCATATTGAAAAGGCGCTCGAAAATAAAGAACAGGTTATTTTGTTTCAAAACCGACGAGGTTTTTCTCCTCGATTAGAATGTGAGGTGTGCAATTGGATTCCGGAATGTGTGAATTGCGATATTAGCCTGGTTTATCATAAACAACATAACCGACTGAAGTGTCATATCTGCGGATATTCTACTTCTGTACCCACAAAATGCGGCAGTTGTGGGAGTCACGATGTGAAAATGCGAGGTTTCGGCACGGAAAAAGTAGAAGAAGATTTAGCTATTATTTTGCCTAAAGCCAAGATTAAACGCATGGACTTGGACACCACCCGAAGCAAATATGCTTATGAGCAAATTTTTAAGGATTTTGAAGAACGAAATATCGATATACTTATTGGAACTCAAATGGTTACCAAAGGCTTGGATTTTGATAATGTGGGCATTGTGGGTGTTTTAAATGCCGATAATATGCTTAATTATCCTGATTTTCGTTCCTTCGAGCGTAGTTTTCAAATGATGACTCAGGTAAGTGGCAGAGCCGGACGAAAAAATAAAACGGGGAAAGTAATCATTCAAACCTTTAGTCCTTATCATGCTGTTATTCGCTATGTTATTGACAATAATTATCAAGAAATGTATGATAGTCAGATATTGGAACGGCGCAATTTTCACTACCCGCCTTATTATCGGTTGATAAAATTTAGTTTAAAACATAAAGATTTTCACTTGTTGAATAATGCAGCCCAGGAGTTTACTAATTTATTGCGGAAAGCATTTGGTGATGCTGTTTTAGGGCCGGAATATCCAATGGTTTCCAGAGTGCGTGGTTTGTTTGTAAAAGACAGTATGTTGAAACTTAATAAAGACAAGTCGAATGCGCAAATGAAAGATTTGGCTAAACAATGTATCAAGCAATTTCGTGAACTTAGCATTTATAATTCAGTGCGATTGATTATTGATGTTGATCCATATTGATTTTTTTAACGCGAAGAGCGCAAAGTTATTTTCGCAAAGCACGCAATAATGGATCATATTTTATTTGCGATCCTTGCGTCACTTCCTAGCGGCCATTGCGTTTATTTTTTTTGCCTGCCTTTGGTATATTTTATAAGATCAAATTGTAAGTGTCACACAAATAGAATTGTAAGGTTTGTAAGTTGTTTGAGTCATCGAAATAATTTATCTGTACTTGAATAATATAGCAGTTTTATAAAATAATTCAAATATACTTGAATATTATGAGTATATTTGTTTAATATTCAAATAAACCTGAAGAATATGAAGATTGTTTTTGAAAATATTAGAAAATACAATACTTGGGATGGCATTCCATTTAGTATTGGTTTTGTGCGAAATGCGTATTTGGAGCAGGTTAAAAGATACTTTGGTAGCAAGCTGATAAAAGTCATTGTTGGACAAAGACGCGCAGGGAAAAGCTATTTGCTTCGACAGATAATACATCTTTTAATTGCTGAATACCAGGTAAATAACAAAAATATTTTTTACTTAAATAAAGAATTCATTGCATTTGATGAAATCAATACTGCGAGCGATTTAGACGAATTGTTTCAGTATTACAAGACAAAACTTAAAGTAGAAGGGAAAATTTATATTTTTCTGGATGAAATTCAAAATATTGAAAAATGGGAAAAATTTGTCAATTCCTACTCTCAGGATTTTAGCAATGAATATGAATTATTTATCAGTGGTTCCAATTCAAATTTATTATCAGGAGAGCTAGCCACCTTGTTGTCAGGAAGGTATGTTGAATTTGTAGCTTACCCTTTTAGCCTTTTGGAATTTTCAAACTATCACAAATTGGCTTTAGGTAAAGCGTCTTTTATTCGCTATTTAAAAACCGGAGGGCTTCCTGAGTTACTCAATTTTGAAGATAACGAGATTAAAAGACATTATATTGAAGATTTAAAAAATACGATTATACTTAGGGATATCATTCAACGAAAAAAAATAAAGGACACGGAATTACTTGAAGATGTCTTTAAATTTTTAATTACAAATATTGGAAACCAAACTTCATTATTGAGTTTGGTTAAATATTTTAAAAGCAAACAGAGAAAAACGAATTACGAAACAATTTCCAGTTATGTTAGTCATTTAACTGAAACATTTGTCATTCACGAAGTCTCCAGATATGATATTAGAGGAAAGCAAGTATTAAGTGGCGAGAAAAAGTATTATTTGAATGATTTATCCTTTAAGAATTACATATTTGGATATTATCCTTCAGATATGGGTTATCATTTGGAAAATTTTGTGTATTTAAAATTAAAACGAAATGGATATATCGTTACCATTGGTAAACTTGCGGCAAAAGAAATTGATTTTATTGCAGAGAAGTCAGGCAAAACCTTATATGTACAAGTTGCCTATTTGCTTAATAGCCATGAAGTCATAGAACGTGAATTTGGTAATTTATTGATGATTGATGATAATCACGAGAAAATTGTTATTTCAATGGATGATATTCAATTTGCCAACGAAAAAGGAATAAAGCATCTGCGACCATGGGAATTTTTAAATGAAGTATAGTCTTTCAAATGATTAACCAGTAACGTTCCTGTAGAAAAACAAAAAACTATCATTTTTTAAATTCAACTTTTTAATGCAATTTTGTGTTTTACTGTATTAGCAGCGAAAAATAATCACAATGAAAATCTTGACAACAGCTATGAAAAAAGAAATACTTGTAATTGGCATTTTGATACTGAGTTTCAATATCTGGGCTCAAGAAATGTACGTATTCAATGAAAAAGATCAAGCACAATTAACACAAACAGGAGCAGAGCATTTGGCTTCTTTGGCTTTTCATTGCATACAAACGGAATATCCAAATAAATTGGGGCATGTCATTTTAGATTCCATACAAGTGCGTGCGCCTATGGATTTACATCCTGCATTTTATGGATGTTTCGATTGGCATTCGTCGGTTCACGGTCATTGGATGTTGGTTAAGCTGCTTAAATTATTTCCTGAGATGAATAATGCCGACGCTATTAAAGCGGCCATCAATCAAAATATAAGCGCCAAAAATATTCTGGCCGAAGTGGATTATATGAAAGCGCCTTTGCACAGCAATTACGAAAGAACCTATGGTTGGGCTTGGATTTTTCAATTGGCCAATGAATTGAAAACCTGGGACAATCCACAAGCAAAAATCTGGCTTGCTAACTTACAGCCTTTGGTAGATCATTTAAAAGCGAATTTGATGGATTATCTTCCGAAACAAACCTATCCAATTCGCACAGGCGTTCATCCAAATACGGCATTTGCCTTGGGTTTTGCTTTGGATTATGCTGATGTAATTGGCGACAAAGAATTTAAAATGCTGTTGATAAAAAGAAGCAAGGACTATTTTATGGCCGATAAAAATTATCCTGCCTATTTGG